>NZ_JAPWBB010000005.1:0-147588 GCF_041433235.1 Neisseria sp. 27098_8_112
ATCATGGCTTGTGCGGTTTGCTGGAAGAAGGTGCTCATGAGAAATCCCCTAAATGTCTTGGTGGGAATTTAGGGGATTTTGGGGAATTTTGCAAAGGTCTCAGTCTTTCAGACGGCCTTGTAGCCAGGTTTGCTATAATGTGCGCAATTAATTTTTTGGAAAGGACAAACCATGACGGCAAACTTTCAAGAAACGCTGAAGGCTTTGGGCAAACAGGCGAAAAAGGAAGCCGCGGAGCGGGAAGCGGAAGCAAAGGCTAAAAAGCTGGTAGAGGATGTAGATTTCAGCAAGGCGGTTGGTAAGGTTATGCCGTTGAAAAATGCCGGCAACTATTATGAACAGCCCCGCGATAAATCGCCTATCAAACCGCGACCTAAAGAAATGGCGACTTTGGAGCAGGAAGATTATTTTTATGTAGGCAGTGGCGGCTGGGAAGAACCGCCGGCTTCGTTCAGTAAAAACGGGCAGGGTAAAAATGATTTGATGCGTTTGCGAAACGGTCATTATCCTGTTGTGGCTGATGTGGATTTGCACGGCTATACGCAGGAAGAAGCGCAGCAGGTATTGAACGAATTTATTGAGTTTACGAAAAAACGTGGCGTTTGCGGCGAGATTGTCCACGGTAGCGGCTTGGGTTCCGCAGGCTATAAACCGGTTTTGAAAAATATGACGCGCCGCTGGTTGATGCAGCATCCTGATGTGTTGGCTTATGTCGAGCCTCGACAAGGCAATGATGGCGCAGTCAGGATCTTGTTGAAACGCCAACGCCGAGACGATGATTGGAAACAGTAAAATAAAAAAAGCAGTGTCGATAAAATGACACTGCTTTTTTATGTTTGTCAGACTAAGAAGATTTCTTTTTGGAAACCGATTCGCAACCTTTGCCATTGGTCATTGTAGTTTTGGAATCTTTGGCAGAGTCAATATCAGTGCATTTGTAAGCATTGCCCAAACTATCCATCCAAATAGAAAGGGTATAGCCTGTTTTTGTGGGAATGGCTTTCAAACGATAAGCTCGGCTTTTATTGGTATCAATCATTTCAGCAGAGTATTTGTATTTGTCTGCCAAATCTTTATGGCCTTTGTATGAGGAAATAAAGTCATCCAACTGAGTTTTAATCTCATCAGTTTTCCACTTTGGATTTTTAACCATCTGGTTTTTAAAAGCAGAATTGATGGCGACTAACTCGGCATGCGCTTGTGATTGGTAGCCGCGTTCAATGTAGCGGTTGTAAGAAGGAATGGCAATGACGCTCAGGATGGCTAAGATGGCGACGGCAATCATCATCTCAACCAGCGTAAAGCCTAGTTGTTTGGTAGAGGTGGTATTCATTATATTATTCGCTGGCAACGTAAGACTGAAGAACGACTTGGGTATTGGCATTCTTACCCCATGCTTTGGCAGTAACGCGGTAAGTAATTCGACCCTCTGTCGTTTTACCTAAATATTCGATGATGTAGCGTGGATTATTTACGATGCCGCTTTTTTTATCTAAAGGATATTCCGTACCATTGGCGTCAATACACAGGCTTTTGTCGCATTTGCGCTTCCAAGCATCTACGGTTGGGTTGCCTTCTTCAGTAAAATCGCCATTGGATTTGACGTTTGGTGTGGAACATAAACCTTTTTCACATTTTGCGGTAAAAGTAGTCTTTTTACCTTCAATATCAAAAATTTGATTTTCACCTTCACGCAGTGCCGCTTCGGCTAGGGTGGTTGCCAGTTTGCGGTCGGCATCATTGGTGCTGATACGCTGTTCGGTATTGTAGGACTGGGTGGCTGTGACCACGAGCAGGGCGATGACGACCATCATCATTAAGACGATAAACAAAGCATAGCCCTGCTGCCGCTCAGGTTTGATTAGAGTGATCGGTCGGCGCATACGTTTCCTCCGCGGATGGTGGCATTAATATTATAGATATCGACTTTATTGTCTTGTTCTTTTGATGGGTTAATGCTGCCGTTATTCAGTACGATTTGGATAGAAGCCGGAGACTTGGCCTCAGCTGAGATATCCAATGCGTTTTTGTAATTAAATGATTCTGTATTCAATCCGCTGGCAGATGCATTTTCAGAATCAGGACATTCTGCATAGATATAGTGGATATCCATAGCAGTGATACCTTTAATTAACAGCTGCGGATTACTCCATGAGCCATCATTTGATAATTGGAAACGGAACAAACCGTTCTCTTCGCCAAGTTTACCGACAGCGTAGGCAATCATCTCATGTTTCATGATGGCGATACTGCCGTCTTGATCAGAGTCGGTAATTTTTAAAGCCAATTTTGCGGCAGCCAAATCTTTAATTTTTGTGTAAGGTTTGGCAATACCGGAGCAGCTGCTGGCAATGGCAGTTTTTTCAGTTGAGTCTGCTTTGTCGATACCGTATTGGAACAGTAGGGCTTTGCCAGTTTGAGCAAAGCCAGTATAGCTTAATTTATTGATTTCTTTAACCGGTAACAGCTTATTAACACCGGCTGTTTTCAAGGCATATTCAGCTGAGCTTTTGTCTTCTATCACTGCAGAGGCAGGAGAATTCGACATATTGAAGCAGCCGAAATTGCCTGCCATACGCGCATCACGGACGATCATATTGGCGGCGTTGCGCAAATCTTGTTGAATACCGATACGGGCGTTGGCAGACTTGTTTAATCCGCGCGCAGTAAAGTAGGTGGAGCTGACAGCCATTAAGACGATCATGCTGAGCAGGCTGGCAACCAGAAATTCAAGGATGCTGAAGCCTCGAATAGCACTTTTATTTGGAATATGGTTGAGTAAGCGTTTATTGTTCATTGTTAGTCTCTTACGCGTGATTGGTAGGTATAGACAACATGATGCCCCGATGTATTGAGATGTTTTGCGCTATTTTCTTCTTCGACATCTTGCAGCCATAAAACTTTAACAATGGTCGTGTCGCCTTTGCCATCGCAGTTTGCTTGGAAGCCATTTTCGTAAGTCGGCTCTGCACCGGAAGAATCTTTGCAGATGGTTGAGAACACTTGGGCTTCGGGAAGGGCTTTGGCTAAGTCGGCCTTAAACTGTGCAATTTGAGCCTGTGCAAGTTGGGCTTTGCTCATTTTGGCTTCAAATTTTCCAGTTTGTTTAGAGTCGGATTTTAGATAGGCATCATAGGATTTTTTATAACGGGTAGTTTTTTCGCCTGCAGTATCGGTTTCTTCAGAGAGAGTCGGATTAATGAGCATACCTTCGATTAGATTTTGTGTAATTTGGGCGACTGTGGTTTGATTTTCAGACTCGCGCACGCTGGATACGGTACGCAATTGAACAGCTAAAAGGGCGAGCACACCGATGGCAAGGACAAACATGGCAATCAAAACTTCAATCAGGGTCATACCTGATTGAAGTTTTGGAGTAAAGCTTGTTGAGCTCGTTTTCAGACGGCCTTTAAATGATCTGAGATGAGTAGGATTAGTAATGTTCATAAGATACCGTTGTTATTATTTGGAAGAGTATTCGCACATTTTGCGCTCATCGTTTTTAGCACAGATTTCGACATGCCCATTACCATTGATTAAAAGTACGGTAGCACGGGCTTTCTTGGTTTCAGCATCGGCGGCGGATTTATCCGTCAGGCTGATTTTGATGTGGCCGTCTGAAAATTGATAATTCTTTCTATCGGTTGAATGGCCAAATGTACCATTAGGCAAGAATCTCCACCAGACTTCTTTTGAAGCTGAGGTCGAGAGGGTGGAACGGTCATTGCCGATAGGAATATATTTGAAGCTGTATTCCACTTTGTCGGTGTCTCCATTGAGAATAATGGAGCGGATGGATAAATCGACTGTATCGTTTTTATAGTTGGAATCTCCGTTTTTATCGGCGTAGGCCAACATACCATTACCAGCATATTTGGAATCGCAACCATTATTGGGCGAGCCATCGGATTTGATTTTGACCGGGCAGATGTAAACGGGAAGATTGAGACGGACGGCTTCATTTCGCGCGAAGCGCAGCAGATTGGCAATTTGCTCTGCTTGCGATGCCGCACGTCTGGAGGCAATCCATTGATTCATATTGGGAAGTGCGATGACTGCCATTACTGCTGCAATAGTAATGACGATCAGCAACTCAATTAGGGTGAAGCCTTTTTGTGTCTGATACATGAGTGATTTTTTGGTAGTAATGTGTTGGGTAACTGACGTTTTCTCTTTTGCATTTGCCTGTGGCAATGCTTTTGCTTTTATTAGATTTATTCTAAACGATTTTGTAATGCGTGACTAATGAAATATGAAATTCGGTTAGTTTTTCAGACAATCTGTCTCAATCTTCCATCAACATGGATTCTGGAACATAGGCAGCATTATCAAATTTGGTAAATTGCCCCATCCAAGTGAGGAATACTTTCCCGACGGGACCGTTACGGTGTTTACCGATAATACATTCCGCCAAGCCTTTTGCGGGTGATTCTGAGTTGTAGTATTCATCACGATACATGAACATAATCAAGTCGGCATCTTGTTCGATTGCGCCGGACTCACGCAAGTCGGACATCATCGGGCGTTTGTCGGTACGTTGCTCAACTGTACGGCTCAACTGCGACAGGGCAATGACGGGAACTTGCAATTCTTTAGCCAATGCTTTGAGGGAGCGGGAAATTTCGCCAAGCTCGGAAGCACGGTTGTCAGAACGGCCGGAGCCTGACATTAACTGCAGGTAGTCGATGACGATCAAGCCCAATTTGCCGTTGAACTGGCGCGCAAGACGGCGGGCGCGGGCGCGCAGTTCGAGCGCGGTCAAACCCGGAGTTTCATCGATATACATGGGTGCATCGGAGAGTTTAACGACCGCCTCGTTCAGACGGCCCCAGTGTTCGTCTTGCAATCTGCCGGTTTTTAAAACGCTTTGATCCAAACGTCCTACCGAACCCAGCATACGCATAACCAGCTGCGCACCACCCATCTCCATCGAAAATACGGCGACAGGCAGCTTGCCCTCTACGGCAACGTGTTCTGCAATGTTGATGGAAAAGGCAGTTTTACCCATGGAAGGACGGCCTGCGACGATGATCAAATCGCCCGGTTGAAGGCCTGATGTTTTTTTGTCGAGGTCGATAAAACCAGTCGATATACCGGTTACTTCATCAGGATTGTCGCGTGAATAAAGCATATCGATGCGCTCGACCACTTCTTTCAAAAGATCGGGCATCTCAAGAAAGCCTTGTTTGGATTTGGCGGTACTTTCGGCGATTTGGAATACTTTGTTTTCTGCCTCGTCCAAAAGTTGGCCTGCATCGCGCCCTTGCGGATTGTAGGCGCTGCGTGCAATTTCCGTACCGACTTCGGCAAGCTGGCGCATGATGGAACGTTCGCGCACGATTTCGGCGTAGCGGCGGATATTGGCTGCGGATGGTGTGTTTTGCGCCAGCGTAATCAGATAGTTGAATCCGCCTGCCGCTTCCAATTCTTCATTGCGTTCCAAACTTTCTTGAACGGTAATGACGTCGGCAGGGCGGCTTTCGTTAATCAGGTTGGCAATGGCACGAAAAATCAGGCGGTGTTCGTGGCGGTAGAAATCTTCGCCGGAAACGACATCGGCAATACGGTCCCAAGCAGAATTTTCCAGCATCAGGCCGCCCAATACGGATTGCTCCGCTTCGGTGGAATGTGGCGGCAGTGACAATGCGCTGATTTCACGGTCTTCAGACGGCATATCGGAATAATTGCTCATGACGGGCATCTCTGGCTGGAAAATTGCAATCCACTATTATAGCGCAGTGTAAGTTCAATTGGTTTGTTTAGGCTAAAGCAGGTAAAATAGCAATGTTGTCGATTTGACAACACACACTACCAAAATATAAATATCAATAATTAGGAGCATAAAAATGGAACACAAGCTGCCACAATTGCCTTATGAACTGGATGCGTTATCCCCCCATCTGACCAAAGAGACTTTGGAGTTCCACTACGGCAAACACCATCAAACTTACATCACCAATTTGAACAATCAAATCAAAGACACTGAGTTTGAAGAAATGCCTTTGGAAGAAATCGTGAAAAAATCTTCCGGCGGTATGTTCAACAACGCTGCCCAAACTTGGAACCACACTTTCTACTGGCTGGGCTTTACCCCTAAAGGTCAAGGCAAACCTGCCGGTGAATTGGCTGCGGCCATCGACGCCAAATGGGGCAGCTTCGAGAAATTTCAAGAAGCGTTCAATGCTTGCGCGGCCGGTACTTTTGGCTCCGGTTGGGCATGGTTGGTGAAAACGCCTGCCGGTGAATTGGATCTGGTTTCTACTTCCAATGCAGGTACTCCGCTGACTACTGAAAACACTCCGCTGTTGACTTGCGACGTATGGGAACACGCCTATTACATCGACTACCGCAACAGCCGTCCTAACTACCTGAAAGGTTTCTGGGAAATCGTTAACTGGGATGAAGTTGCCAAACGCTTTGCCGCATAAAACGATATGAATGAAAAGGCCGTCTGAAAAATTTTCAGACGGCCTTTTTGTCGATATGGACGCGAAGAGATGGTTTAGATGAATGTTTTTTCTGTCTGATGCGCAAAATTATCATGGAGCAGAAAAAAGGATAAACGGGAGATTATGCTAAAATATTGTCAACAATTTTCTGATTCCGCATGATATGGAATCAGCGTTTGACACACATAGACAAGAGGATTTTATGAAATTTCTAGACCGTGAGGCGACCATTGCCAAACCCGGCTTTAATCGTTGGCTGGTACCGCCTGCCGCTTTGGCCGTGCATCTTGCCATCGGGCAGATATACGCTTATTCCGTGTTCAATGCGCCGCTGACCAAGCTTATCGGTATCACTGAGTCGGCTGCAGGAGATTGGAAGCTGACCACGGTTGGTTGGATTTTCAGTATTGCCTTGGCGATGTTGGGCGCGTCAGCGGCCATGTTCGGTACATGGATGGAGCGCGTTGGACCGCGTAAGGCGATGTTTGTTGCAGCCTGCTGCTTCAGCTTGGGCTTTTTTGTATCGGCGATCGGCGTCCATACGCACAATCTGTTTTTGCTTTATTTGGGCAATGGTGTGATTGGCGGGGTTGGCTTGGGCTTGGGCTATATTGGGCCAGTATCGACACTAATGAAATGGTTTCCCGATAAACCGGGCATGGCGACAGGTTTGGCGATTATGGGTTTTGGTGGCGGTGCGATGTTGGCTTCGCCTTTGTCGGTATCGCTGATGAGTTTTTTCTCCAGTGAAACTTCGGTTGGCGTCGCGCAGACTTTTGTGGTTTTAGGGTTGTTTTATTTGGTGTTGATGATGTTCGGTGCATTTACGATCCGTGTGCCTGCCGATGGCTGGAAACCTAAAGGTTATGTTGCGCCGAAAAACAAAAGCAAATTGGTCAGCAGCAATCATGTCAATGTTTCCGAAGCCATGAGAACGCCGCAATTTTGGCTCTTGTTTTGGGTGTTGTGTCTGAACGTGACGGCGGGTATCGGCGTTTTGGGTCAGGCTTCTGTCATGATTCAGGAGCTGTTTTCTGAAACTTCTGTCGGTAAACAGGCTGCCATTGGCGCGGGTGCGGCGGCAGGTTTTGTGAGTCTGTTGAGCCTGTTTAATATGGGTGGCCGCTTTTTATGGTCCAGCGTGTCCGACAAAATTGGGCGTAAAAATACTTATACCATTTTCTTTGTGCTTGGTTCGCTGTTGTATTTTGCCATTCCGTCGATTGGCGAGAGCGGGAACAAGGCTTTGTTTGTTATTGGATTCTGCGTCATCATTTCCATGTATGGCGGCGGTTTTGCAGCAATTCCGGCGTATCTGAAGGATTTGTTCGGCACTTATCAAGTCGGTGCAATCCACGGTAGGATTTTGCTGGCATGGTCAACTGCGGCCGTTATTGGTCCGGTGTTGGTCAACTATATCCGCCAAAGCCAAATTGAAAGCGGCGTTCCGGCTGCTGAAGCTTATAGCATTACCATGTATATTATGGCGGGTTTGTTGATTGTCGGTTTGTTGTGTAATTTGAGCGTCCGTTCGGTTCACGAAAAGCATCACGAAAAAAACATTAAGGTCGCGGCACATAGCGGCAATCCCGATGATGAAACCGCTGTGTCCGATGCCTATCTGATCAGCAAGAAAGTATCAGCCGGCGGTATCGGCGTATGGTGGCGCTGGGCTTTGGTCTGCATTCCTTTGGGCTACGGCGTCATTATGGTGTTTGTGAAAGCCTTAAGTTTGTTTAATTGATTGTTGAAAATGAAAGGCCGTCTGAAAGTTTCAGACGGCCTTTTAAAATATTAAGCAACTAATCTTTCGATACGCTGATGGTATGTTTAATATGTTTTAAATTCGCAACGATGGTAAAAGTCATCATCACCAATAAAGCCCATGAACTCCATTTGCTGATGTGTACCGATGCCCACGCGCCGATTTGGTTGGGATAGCGCCAAACGCCGAATAGGGTTCCCAAATTTTCCGCCAGCCAAATAAAAAATCCGATCAGGACGAAAGCGAGCAGGAGCGGCATTTTGCGAGTGGTGTCATAGGGCGTGTATAAGACCGTTGTCCGAGCGTATAGGCCGAGAGCAAAAGCAGCAAGATACCAGCGATAGTCGCCGATATAGTGATGGGTGAAAAAATTGATATAAATCGCCAGCGCGCACAAAGTACCCAGCCAATACGGCGGATGACTTTTGATTTTAAGGTCAAACAGCCGCCATGCTTGAATGATATAGCTGCCGACTGCGGCATACATAAAGCCCGCAAATAGCGGTACGCCGCCGATTTTGGTGTATGCCTCATCCGGATAGCTCCAAGACTGGATATCGCCTGATGTTTTGAACCATTCTAAAGCAAAGCCCACCAAGTGAAACAGCGTAATCGATTTCACTTCATCCCAAGTTTCCAGCTTGAAATACAGCATGGCTGCTTGCACGGAGACGGCAAAAATCAGCAGTAGGTCGTAGCGCGAAATTCCCAACCAGCCTGTTTTCGGAACGAGGAACATGGCAATGAAAAACAAGCCTGCAAATAAGCAGGCTCGTGCTTCTTTCAAACCGAAAAACCAAAATTCAACGATAAAGCGTCGCCAACCATACAAATCCTTGCGTTTGGGATGTTCAGTCAGCCAAGTATCCAGTTTGCCCAACATATTTTCAGACGGCCTCTTTATCTTGAAAATGTTTTAGGCAGATTGAATCGGAATGATACGGTTTTGCTTACGTTTTGCGCCACCTTCGCAGTAGTTGGTTTTGACATAATCTTCAACGATTTGTAAAAACTCGGCAGCGATATTGTCACCTTTGAGGGTCACTTTGCGTTCACCGTCTACATAAACCGGTGCAACCGGAGTTTCGCCTGTACCGGGCAGGCTGATACCGATATCGGCAAGCTTGCTTTCGCCCGGGCCATTGACTACGCAACCCATTACGGCAACGTTCAATGATTCAACGCCTGGATACTCAGTGCGCCAAATAGTCATTTTTTGACGTAAATAGTTTTGTACGTCTTGCGCCAATTCTTGGAATACGGTACTAGTGGTACGACCGCAGCCTGGGCAGGCTGTAACCATTGGTGTGAAGGAACGCAAGCCCATGGTTTGCAGAATTTCCTGACCGACAATGACTTCTTGTGTACGCGGGGAGCCAGGTTCGGGCGTAAGGGAAATTCGAATGGTGTCGCCGATGCCTTCTTGCAACAATACGGCCAAAGCTGCTGTGGAGGCTACAATGCCCTTGCTGCCCATGCCTGCCTCAGTCAGACCGAGATGGAGCGGGTAACGGCAACGGCTGCCTAATTCGCGGTAAACCTGAATCAAGTCTTGTACGGCGCTTACTTTGCACGACAAAATGATTTTGTCTTCGGGCAAGCCCAAAGCCACGGCTTTTTCTGCCGATTCCAGCGCCGAAACAATCAAAGCCTCTTTCATGATTTCTTCAGGCGGCTTTGGTGTGGCAGAAGCTAGGTTGGCATCCATCATGCGCTTGGCAAGGCTTTGATCAAGCGAACCCCAGTTCACACCGATGCGTACGGCTTTATTGTTTTCTGCCGCTGTACGAATCATAAAGGCAAATTTCTCATCGCCTTTTGCACCTTTGCCGACATTGCCCGGGTTGATGCGGTATTTAGACAGAGCCTTTCCACACTCGGGAAATTCAGCCAATAAGCGTTCGCCATTAAAATGGAAGTCGCCGATCAGGGGCGTGGTATAACCCATATCGTCTAAGCGGCTGCGGATTTCGGCGACTTTGGAAGCAGCTTCCGGAGTATTGACCGTGATGCGTACCATTTCCGAGCCGGCATCGCTCAACTCTTTGACCTGTCGGGCGGTTGCTTCTGCATCTGCGGTGTCGGTATTGGTCATAGATTGCACAACAACGGGCGCATCGGAGCCGATGATGAGATGGTCAATTTTGACTTGATGTGTCTGACGGCGTTTAGGTGTGGTCATTTTAGTTTTTTCCTGCAACAAAAGAGGCGGATTTTTCACCGGTAACACGGTATTTCAAAGGTTCGATAGGTGTGCCGCCGTAATTGGCTTCCGAGCCGGCTGCAATACCGATCCAAACATTGTAAGGTGCGCCGCCTCTCAGACGTTGTTCGCTTCCGGCTGGAACGATACGGCTGAATACAACTTTTCCATCTTTGTCTGTAATAATCAGATTGCTTCGGTATTGGACTTTAATCCAAAGTTCGTCTTTCTCAACTTTGACGGCAGGCTTCTCATCTTGTACGACGGCGGAAGCTGCTGAGGCTGCTTGATCATTAGCCACTTCAGGCTTATTGGTGATTTCTTTTTTGCCGTCTTCTGTCATTTCGCTAACGGCAACATTATCCGTTTTTAAGGCAGGCGTTTTCATCGTATCAGCAACATCTTTGCTGTTTTGAATATTTGCCTGTTCGTTTTCATAGCTAGATTTACTTTGCCAAAAGTAAACACCGCCTATTGCTAAAGCCAATGCGGCTACTCCCAATATCCATTTTGGGAAGCCTTGCTTTTCAGTGTCTTTGTAGCTTAAGCCGGTGTTGGCACTGCGTGTTACCGCGTATACATGGTCTTCAAGTTGCGGAGTAATGGAGCGCAAATGTTTGGCGATGGTTTGTTCATCGATTTTCAGAAATCGTGCATATGAACGCAGATAGCCTGAAACAAAGACTAAACCGGGAAAGCCTGAATATTCGCCTTTTTCCAAAGCATCAATTTGTTCGGTAGACAGTTTCAAACGTGAAGCAACATCTTGAATATCGATTTTGGCATCAGTTCTGTGTTTGCGTAATTCATCCCCCAATGTTTTGGCGGCTTGTGTGTCGTAGTTGATTTTATCGTTATTTTCCATTTAGTGGCCTGTTGTGACAGTTTGCAGTTCGTCTGAATAAGGGAAGTTTGCCCTAAGTTGGGCTTCGTATTCGTATGCGGCGTGTTTATTGCCTAGGGCGGTAGCCAAACGCCAGCCTAAAAGCAAGTCGTCAGCCTGAAGGACATCAACTTTGCTTTGGTATTGGCGGAAATAATAGTCGGCATCGTTCAGATTGCCTGCCATCATTTTGGTTCGGGCAAGTTCTTTGAAAGCAGGGAAGAATTGTGGATTGGCCGCCAAAGACTTTTCCAAATAGGCTTGAGCCAAAGAGTATTGGCCTAACCTTGCGCTGCAAATGCCTTTATTCATATTGGCAATAAAGGGGCTTGGGTAGGTTGGGTCGGCCAGTGCTTTGTCAAAATAAGCCAAAGATTCGGCTGGTGCATTCATTTGATTGCACAAGAACCAACCGTAGTTGTTGTTGACTTCCGCACTATCAGGTTTTAAAGACAATGCTTTAAGAAAGCTTTCCTGAGCTTTGTCTTTGACCTTCAAATACTGATAAATCTCGGCGCGTACCAGCCAAGCAATATCGTTTTTTGAATTGAATTTAAGTGCCTCTTCGATACTTTCGGTAGCTTGGCGGTAGTTTTGGCCGCGCATATATTCCACGGCAAGCTGGGTTTTGATATTGGAAACTTGAATGGCACGTTCTTTGGGGCTTGGTCCGGAAGAGGAAGCGCAGGCAGAAAGAGTCAGTGCGGTAAGTAAAGCGAATCCGAACTTGATTTTCATAATTAACCTTATTGTTCGACCAAAATTTGTTGCCATTTTTGTTGGCGGCGTGTTTTATCTTGTACTTGTCCGGCCAATTGTCCGCAAGCGGCATCAATATCGTCGCCGCGAGTTTTGCGGACAGTAACGACAAAGCCGGCTTGTTGCAGAATATCGCGGAAGACACGGATATTTTCGTTGGTAGAACGTTCGTAGCCGGAATTTGGGAAAGGATTGAACGGAATCAGATTGAATTTGCAGGGTACGTCTTTAACCAATTCAATCAATTCACGTGCATGTTGTGCTTTATCGTTGATGCCGTCGAGCATAACGTATTCAAAGGTAATAAAGTCGCGGGGGGCTTTGACCAGATAACGTTGACAGGCCGCCATCAATTCTTTGAGCGGGTATTTTTTGTTGAGGGGAACAATCTGATCGCGCACTTCATCGTTGGATGCGTGTAAAGATACAGCCAAAGCAACAGGCATTGCATCACGCAGTCTGTCCATTTGTGGAACCATGCCCGAAGTGGAAACAGTCACGCGGCGACGGCTCAAGCCGTAGCCGTGATCATCCAGCATAATGCTTAAAGCGGTAACAACATTGTCAAAGTTTGCCATGGGTTCGCCCATGCCCATCATCACAACATTGGAGATAACGCGTTCATTTTTAGGGGTAACGCCCATGGCTTTATTGGCCCACCAAAGCTGACCGATAATTTCAGCGGCAGTCAGGTTACGGTTGAAACCTTGTCGTCCGGTAGAGCAGAAAGTGCATTCCAATGCGCAACCTACTTGGGAAGAGATGCACAAAGTACCGCGTTCGGCTTCGGGAATAAAGACGGTTTCTACACCGTTGCCCGTGCCTACATCCAGCAACCATTTGCGTGTGCCATCAGTAGATTCTTGTGCCATCATTAATTTAGGCACTTCGATTGTGGCTTGTTCATTTAACTTGGCACGCAATGATTTGGCTAAGTCAGTCATTTCTTCAAAGTTTTGTGCACCCGCTTGATGCATCCAACGCATTACCTGCTTGGCACGAAAAGGCTTTTCACCCATTTCGGCAAAGTGTTGCGTCAGTCCGTTTAAATCGTAATTCAGTAGATTGGTTTTCATGTATTTTTATGTTTCTCAGTAAAGCTTTTAAAGCAAAGAGGCTTATTGGGCAGCTTTGCTTTAAAAGCCTTTGGGTTTTCAGACGGCCTTTAATTTGTAGGACATACAAAGCAGTTTTGCCGTCCGATATAAATCGGACGGCCGTAAAGCGGCTACAGGCTTTTACTCTTAGCGTGGGCAGATTTCGCTTTGGCTGAAGAAGTAAGCAATTTCAATTGCAGCATTTTCAACGCTGTCAGAACCATGTACGGCATTAACACTGACAGATTCTGCAAAGTCGGCACGGATTGTGCCCGGAGCTGCATCTGCTGGGTTGGTTGCGCCCATCAATTCGCGATTTTTGGCAACGGCGTTCTCACCTTCCAATACTTGAATCATGACAGGATTGCGAGTCATGAATTTAACCAAGTCTTCATAAAAAGGGCGATCTTTATGTACGGCATAAAACTCTTTTGCTTCACGCTCAGACAGATGTTTCATTTTCGCCGCAATAATGCGCAAGCCGTTTTCCTCAAAGCGGCTGTAAATCTTGCCGATGACGTTTTTTTCTACTGCATCGGGTTTGATGATGGAAATCGTACGTTCGATGGCCATGTTATGTCCTTGTTTTTATTAATAGGTAAGTTGCCGTAGCCAAGAGGCGAGGGAAGTGTATTCTACCAAATTTCGCCTCTTTTTGGGAAAGGCATTATTTGCTTAAAGTCAGGTGTGGTTGTTCCAAATAGACTTCGGATTGCATTTCGATCATACGGCTGGCTGTACGGGTAAATTCCTCGGCGAAATCGCCTTCGACATAAATATCGTTTACGCCAACTGCACTGGTGGCGCACAATTTCACACGGAAATCATATAAAACGTCAATTAACCATGTCAGACGGCGTGCTTCTGCTTTTTCTTGAGGGGTTAGGCGTTCTAATCCTGAAAGGAAAACCATCTCGTAATGTTCGGCTAAATACAGATAGTCAGCCTGTGAGCGTGGGCCAAAACATAATGCGCGGAAATCAAACCAGATGGCACGTTCTGACTGGGCTTTATGGGGAATTTCCCGTCCATGAATAATGCTGATGCCTGGGTTTAATTCAGAGATTCCACTCATTTCCTTAAATAAAGCAGCCAGTTTTTGCTCGTTCTCTTCATTATTAGGAACAAAGAAAATTTCGGCAGGACGCAAGGTACGCAAGCGGTAATCTTCGCCGCCATCCACATTTAAAACGGTCAGGTTGGACTCGATAAGGGCGATGGTTGGGAGAAAGCTGCTGCGGTTTTGGCCTTGAGGATAGAGTTCGGATGGGGCGTAGTTGGAAGTGGCTACCAAGACTACACCTTCACTCAACAGGTTTTCCAGCAAACGGCCTAGAATCATGGCATCGGCAATATCACTGACGTGAAACTCGTCAAAACACAAAACTCGTGTTTCTTTGGCAATTTCTGTTGCAACGGCTTTTAAGGGATTGGCTTCGCTTTTCAAGACTTTAAGGCGTTGATGGATTTCGGCCATGAAGGCATGGAAATGCACGCGACGCTTACGACGATAAGGGAGGCAGCCGAAAAAAGCATCCATCAAAAAACTTTTGCCGCGTCCTACACCGCCATAAAAATAGAGTCCTTTAGGTACTTGGGGGGAACGCAAGCTACGGCCGAGAAAACGGTTGCGTTTGCGTTTGAACATCATCAGCTCGGTCCACAAACGATCCAAATATTCAATGGCTCGCGCTTGGGCTTCGTCGCGGATGAAGTTGGGCTGCTCGGCTGCAGCTTGATACCAAGTCAATGGGCTGTGGTTTTCAAATGGAGGTGGTGTGAATAGTTGGTCTCTATTGCTCATGTGTAACCTTTATTATGCTTTACTGGCGATAGTTGAAACATCATCCGCAATAGTTTGGACAGTAGTTGGAATGATGTTTTCATTACAGAATAGTCGGTCTATTATAAATGATTTCAGACGGCCTGCGTTTTTTGCAAAAGCATTGTAGTAAATATAATTGAAATAGTGTGTAATTAAGGTATGCATGAAAAGAGCTGGCTTTGGTATTTCTTGAGAAAACAAAAAAACGCCGCATTTCTGCGGCGTTTTGCTACTAAGTATTAATGAGCACTTTCTTGCAATGCCAAGTCTACACGCTCACGCAACTCTTTACCCGGTTTGAAGTGAGGAACATGCTTTTCTGGCACTTCCACGCGTTCTCCGGTTTTCGGGTTGCGCCCGATACGGGCAGGGCGGTGGTTCAAGTCGAAGCTGCCGAAGCCACGGATTTCGATACGTTGTCCACGAGCCAGTGAGCGGGTCATGGTATCAACCAAGACTTTTACACTGTATTCGACATCTTTAGCCAGCAGTTGGTTGCCATTTTTTTCGGCAAACACTTCTGCGAGGCGAACCATCAATTCAGACTTCGTCATGTCTGCAACCTTATTCTTGGTCGCCGGACAGTTTGGCTTTCAGCAAGTCGCCCAGGCTGGTAGTACCGGCATTGGCAGTTGCAGCGGCGTTAACTGAATTCAGCGCTTCGCGGTTTTCTTTAGCGTCTTTCGCTTTAATAGACAGACGGATGCTACGGTTTTTGCGGTCAACGGTAACGATAACGGCTTCAACTTCGTCGCCTTCTTTCAGTTTGGTAGTCAGGTCTTCAACGCGGTCAGCGGCGAATTCAGAAGCAGGCAGGTAGCCTTCAACTTCTTCAGACAGAGCAACTACGGCACCTTTGGCGTCAACAGATTTCACAGAACCTTTAACCAAAGAACCTTTGTCGTTTACGCTGATGAAGTTGCCGAACGGATCACCTTCCAGTTGTTTGATACCCAAAGAGATGCGTTCTTTTTCAACGTCGATGGCCAATACAACGGCTTCAACTTCTTCGCCTTTTTTGTATTTGCGTACAGCCTCTTCGCCAGCCTCAGTCCAAGACAGGTCAGACAAGTGAACCAGACCGTCGATGCCGCCAGGCAGACCTACGAATACGCCGAAGTCAGTGATAGATTTAACCGCACCGGAGATTTTGTCGCCTTTGTTGTGGTTGGCGGCAAATTCTTCCCAAGGATTGGCTTGGCATTGTTTCATACCCAAAGAGATACGGCGGCGGTCTTCGTCGATTTCCAGGATCATTACTTCAACTTCGTCGCCCAATTGTACGACTTTGCTTGGGTGTACGTTTTTGTTGGTCCAATCCATTTCGGAAACGTGTACCAAACCTTCGATGCCTTGTTCGATTTCAACGAATGCACCGTAGTCGGTCAGGTTGGATACTTTACCGAACAGGCGGGTACCTTGTGGGTAACGACGGGTCAGGCCGCTCCAAGGATCTTCGCCCAGTTGTTTCATACCCAGAGAAACGCGTTGTTTGTCTTGGTCGAATTTCAGGACTTTGGCTTCTACTTCTTGACCAACTTCCAAAACTTCGCTTGGGTGTTTCACACGGCGCCATGCCAAGTCGGTGATGTGCAACAGGCCGTCGATGCCGCCCAAGTCAACGAATGCACCGTAATCGGTGATGTTTTTAACGATACCTTTGATAACTGAACCTTCTTGCAGGTTTTCCAGCAAGGCTTTGCGTTCTTCGCCCAAAGTAGCTTCCAGAACAGCGCGGCGGGACACAACAACGTTGTTGCGTTTTTTGTCCAGTTTAATCACTTTGAATTCAATTTCTTTGCCTTCGAAGTGAGAAGTGTCTTTTACAGGACGTACATCAACCAAAGAACCCGGCAGGAATGCGCGGATGCTGTTGATCATAACAGTCAGACCACCTTTGACTTTGCCATTGATAACGCCGGACAGGATGTCGCCGTTTTCCATAGCTTCTTCCAAAGCGATCCAGTCGGCAGCGCGTTTGGCTTTTTCGCGGGACAGTTTGGTTTCGCCGAAGCCGTTTTCAACAGATTCGATGGTAACGGTAACGAAATCGCCAACTTTAACTTCAATCTCGCCCTGAGCGTTTTTGAATTCAGCAACATCAATCAGAGATTCTGATTTCAGACCTGCGTTAACAGTAACGAAGTTTTGATCGATGCCGACTACTTCGGCAGTAATCACTTCACCTGGGTTCATCTCTTGCAGGGTAAAGCTTTCTTCCAGCAGCTGGGCAAAATTTTCCATAGTCATATATACTCTTTTCGGTACACCGCCAAGGGGTGTGGGTTAGGTTTGAAATGACCTGCCGTCCTTGGCGCGGCAGGTTGGGAAATGTTTTCAGACGGCCTTGTTATAGGATTAACAGGCCGCCTGAAATGAAAACTTCGCGATTATACTCCAAATTTTAAACTTTATGATACCAATCAAGCACTTTTTTTACAGCTTCTTCGATAGAAAGGTTATCGGTATCTAAAAGCAGGGCGTCGGGCAGTTGTTTCAACGGAGCAACAGGGCGGCGGCGGTCTGCTTCGTCGCGCGCTTCAATGTCCGACAAAATGCGCTCGAATGCAACGCCTTCGCATGGGATACCGAGTTGTTTGGCACGACGTTGGGCGCGGACATTGGCACTTGCTGTCAGGAAAATTTTTAATGCGGCATCAGGGAAAATAACCGAGCCGATATCGCGGCCGTCGGCGACCAAACCTTTTTCGGTCAGGAAGTCGCGTTGGCGTTGTAAAAGGGCGGCACGCACTTTAGGCAACTGCGCGACAGCAGATGCGCCCATGCCGATTGCTTCGGTGCGGATTTGCTCGGATACATCTTCGCCGTTTAATAATACGGCGCTGCCTTCAAATTGTGCGGGCAAAGTTTCTGCCAGTGTGCTGACGGCATCTTCATCTGTCCAGGCAACATTTTGTTTTTGTGCGTAAAGCGCAGTCAGGCGGTAAAGCGCACCGGAGTCGAGGTAAAGAAAACCCAAGGCTTCGGCTACGCGTGAGGCAACCGTCCCTTTACCGGATGCGCTGGGGCCGTCGATGGCAATGACTTTTTGCTTGAGGCTCATGTGTTCTCCTGAATGCGATAGTTATTTGAATTAACCGGTTATTATACGTTGCTTTGGCCGTCTGAAAACGAAAATTTTTGTGTGATTTAAATTTGAGGGAAAAGTGGCTCGGCCTTATCGGGTATAATGGCCAAAATCATAATTTAACCGCTTTATCTGATTGTTCGGGCCGTCTGAAACAAGGGGTCGGGAATGATCTTCGAATTTAGAAACATTATGTTACAAACCGATAATCTTACTTCTGCACAACCTCAGCGCATTATCACTGCTCAAAATATTTCCGCTCAGGAAGAATTGCTTGAACGCGCTTTACGTCCGAAAACTTTAGACGACTATATCGGACAGGATAAAGCAAAAGAGCAGTTGGCCATTTTTATTCAGGCGGCGAAAAAACGTGGCGAAGCGCTTGACCACACTTTGCTGTTTGGCCCTCCGGGTTTGGGTAAAACTACTTTGGCGCATATTATCGCCAAAGAGTTAGGCGTTAATTTGCGCCAAACCAGCGGCCCGGTTTTGGAACGTGCTGGCGACCTTGCAGCCTTGTTGACTAATCTCGAGCCGCATGATGTGCTGTTTATCGATGAAATCCACCGTTTAAGCCCAGTGGTTGAAGAAATCCTTTATCCTGCGCTTGAAGATTATCAGTTGGACATCATGATAGGCGAAGGACCGGCCGCGCGTTCGGTCAAAATCGATTTGCCGCCGTTTACATTGGTAGGCGCGACGACCCGCGCTGGTATGCTAACCAATCCTTTGCGCGACCGTTTCGGTATCGTGTCCCGATTGGAGTTTTATCAAAACAAAGACCTGGCGACTATTGTTGCCCGTTCTGCTCAACTATTGCAGTTGGATATGGGCGAAGAGGGTGCGATGGAAGTGGCCAAGCGCAGCCGTGGTACGCCGCGTATTGCCAACCGTCTTTTGCGACGTGTACGCGATTATGCCGATGTGAAAAACAATGGCATCATTGATGCGGAAATTGCCGATGCTGCCTTGAGTATGCTGGATGTGGACGGGCAAGGTTTGGATGTGATGGACAGAAAATTCCTTGAGGCGATTCTGCACAAATTCAGCGGCGGTCCTGTCGGTTTGGAAAACGTGGCCGCTGCGATTGGCGAATCGACCGATACCATCGAAGATGTGATTGAACCATATCTGATTCAGCAGGGCTTTTTACAGCGTACACCGCGCGGACGCGTAGCAACCGAACGAGCCTATCTGCATTTCGGTTTGAAGGTTCAAGAATAATAATGAAGGCCGTCTGAAAACCGCTTTCAGACGGCCTGATACTTTCAATTTCATATGATTGTCGGCAAATATCTGCCGATAATCGGTTAAAATATCCCCCTTTTCTTTTTTGAAGTTTCCCCATGAATATCTTATCCGTAGAAAATGCTTCTTTTGCCGTCGGCCACGTCGCCTTGCTCGACAAAACTTCTTTTCAACTAGACAGCGGCGAGAAAATCGGTTTAATCGGCCGCAACGGTGCGGGTAAGTCTTCGTTTTTAAAAATCCTTGCAGGCGTACAAAAGCTCGATGACGGGCAGATTATTGTTCAAAATAATCTCAAAATCGTTTATGTACCGCAGGAATCCTTTTTTGATAAGGACGCAACCGTATTTGATACCGTTGCCGAAGGTTTGGGCGAAATTCGTGATTTATTGCGCCGTTATCATCATGTCAGCCATGAGTTGGAAAATGGTTCGAGTGAGGCTTTGTTGAAAGAGCTCAACGAATTGCAACTTGAAATCGAAGCGAAGGACGGCTGGAAACTGGATGCGGCAGTCAAGCAGACTTTGGGGGAACTCGGTTTGCCGGAAAACGAAAAAATCGGCAACCTTTCCGGCGGTCAGAAAAAGCGCGTCGCTTTAGCGCAGGCTTGGGTGCAAAAGCCCGACGTATTGCTACTGGACGAACCGACCAACCATTTGGACATCGACGCGATTATTTGGTTAGAAAACCTGCTCAAAGCATTTGAAGGCAGCTTGGTCGTGATTACCCACGACCGCCGTTTTTTGGATAATATCGCCACGCGCATCGTCGAATTAGACCGCGGCATTCTGCGCTCCTATTCCGGCTCATTCTCCAAATACAGCGAGAAAAAAGCGCAAGAGTTGGTAGTCGAAGCAGAACACAACCGCCTGTTTGACAAATTTCATGCTCAGGAAGAAGCATGGATACGCAAAGGCATCGAAGCGCGCCGTACCCGTAATGAAGGTCGCGTGCGCCGTTTGGAAGAGCTGCGCCGCCAGCGCGCCGAACGCCGCAATGTGCAGGGACAAGTCAACTTCAAGCTCGACAGTGGCGAGAAAAGCGGCAAAATCATCGCCGAGCTGGAACACGCTTCGTTTGCCTATGGCGACAAAGTCATCATGGACAAATTCTCCGCCATTTTGCAGCGCGGCGACAAAATCGGCTTAATCGGTCCAAACGGTATCGGTAAAACCACCTTCCTCAAGCTGATTTTGGGCGAATTGCAGCCGACCTACGGCAGAATCCGTATCGGTAGTAAGCAGGAAGTTGCTTATTTTGACCAGTTCCGCAGCGCCTTGAATGAAAACGACACTGTGTTTTACACGCTCGGACAGGGCAACGATTACGTTGAAGTCGGCGGTAAGAAAAAGCATGTGATGAGCTATTTGGAAGATTTCCTGTTCCATCCAGCCCGCGCACAAAGTCCCGTTTCATCGCTCTCCGGCGGCGAACGCAACCGCCTCCTGTTGGCAAAACTCTTTACCCGTCCTGCTAATATTTTGGTCTTGGACGAACCGACCAATGACTTGGACATCGACACCCAAGAGCTGCTCGAAGATTTGCTGCGTGATTATCAAGGCACGGTATTCCTTGTCTCGCATGACCGTATGTTCTTGGATAATGTGATTACCCAAAGCATTGTTTTTGAAGGAAAAGGCCGTCTGAAAGAATATATCGGCGGCTATCAGGACTATATCGACGCAAAATCGCGGGAAGATAAAATTCAGACGGCCTCTGCTCCTAAAGCGGTTGCCGAGCCTGAAAAAGTCAAACCCAAAGCCAACCGCACGGTAAAACTTTCCTACAAAGAACAACGCGAACTCGACGCCCTGCCTGATGAAATCGCCGCTTTGGAAACCGAACAAGCTGAAATCAATATCCAGCTTTCCGATCCTGAAATTTTCAAAGATTACGAAAAAGCAGGTGCACTGCAAAGCCGTGCTGAAGAAATCGAGATGTCGCTTTTGGAAAAGCTGGAACGCTGGGAATGGCTGGAAGCGAAACAAAATGGCGAAGCGGTTTAAATTAGGAATTTTGTCCCAGAGTAGGGCAGATATTTTTCTAAATCATGCCGTCTGAACCCCGAATATTCAAAAACAAGGTCTACAACCAACATGAAAAAAGTCGAGAAAAACGTATTGGTGCTGCATAGCGCTAAGGAAATGTTTGAGCTGGTGGACAAAGTTGAGGACTATCCAAAATTTTTGCCGTGGTACAGCAAGACCGAAGTCATCGAACGCAAAGGCAATGAGCTAAAAGCGCGCTTGTTTATGGACTATATGCGTGTCAAGCAGTCGTTTGCAACGCACAACCACAATATCCCGGGGCAGGAAATCCGCATGGATTTGCTCGAAGGGCCGTTTAAAACCCTACGCGGCACTTGGAAATTTATCGACTTGGGCGATGATATGTGCAAAGTCGAATTCAGATTAGAATACGATTTTTCCAATGCCGTACTCTCTGCCATGATTTCCCCAGTGTTCGGCCATCTTGCCGGCACGCTGGTGGATGCTTTTATTAAAGAGGCCGACCGCCGCTATGCTTGAGATTGAAATTGTTTACGGACTGGCCGATAGGCAAGTGTTGAAGAGTATGACCGTTACCGAAGGTACAACCGTACGCGAAGCTGCCCTGCAAAGCGGTTTGGAGGTGGAGTTCCCAGAGTTGGATTTACAGCAAGCGCCTTTGGGTATTTTCGGCAAGGCAGTAAAAGACAAGACTGTTTTGCGCGATGGCGATCGGATTGAGGTTTACCGTCCATTGTTGATTGATCCGAAAGAAGCGCGACGTAAACGTGCCGGGCAAGAATAAATCGAAGGCCGTCTGAAACTTTTTCAGACGGCCTGTCAAACTGAAAGAACAGTAATGAGCTTGAAAATTAAATTAATCGTCGGTTTGGGCAATCCAGGCCAAGAATACGAACAAACGCGCCACAATGTCGGCTTTTGGCTGTTGGACGAACTGGCATGGAAATGGAAAGTTAATTTTAAAGACGAAAAGAAATTTTACGGCGAAGTAGCGCGCGCCACTATGCCTGATGGCGATGTTTGGCTGCTCAAACCCATGACTTTTATGAACCGCTCCGGTCAGGCTGTTGCCGCTTTGGCTCAGTTTTACAAAATCAAGCCGGAAGAAATCTTGGTGGTTCATGACGAGCTGGATATTCCATGCGGCCGTATCAAATTCAAACTTGGCGGCGGCAACGGCGGACATAACGGCCTTAAAGACATTCAGGCTCGTTTGGGTACGCCTAATTTCTACCGCCTGCGCTTGGGTATTGATCATCCGGGCGACCGTAATCTGGTTGTCGGTTATGTGTTGAATAAACCGTCAGCGGAACACAGACAGCAAATTGATGATTCCATCGCTAAATCCCTGCAAGGATTGCCGGCCGTGTTGAATGGCGAATGGGAAGAAGCAACACGTTTTTTGCACAGTAAGTAAGCGTACCCGAATCAAACGGGTTAGTCTTGCACATCATGTTCAGACGGCCTGAAAATAGACGGCGCGGTCTGGCTAGCGATAACCAATCAAAGAAACAGTAAATATGAACGAACTGACCAGTCTGATGCAGACCGAAGCCCCAGGCATTGTTGGCGAAACATTAGACTTCTGCCTTTACGAATGCAGTATTGAAGATGCCCCGGATGCAGAAGAAGTGGCACAATGGCGTGATATTTTGAAGACGCGGGGTGGGAAATTTGTCCGCTTGGCAGATATCTGCCAAACATGGTTGGATGAAGAGGCCGACAAATGAAAGCCTTACCATTAAACAAATTCACTGCCGCTGCCTTGATTTGGTTTGCCGCCGCCATTTATGCCTTGCTTTTCAAAGAGGGCGGCAATAGCGCTCCACCATTTCCCCATTTTGATAAAGTCGGCCATTTCGGACTGTTTTTCGGACAGGCATGGCTGTGCGCAAAAATATTTATTCAAGACAATAGGACTATTCCCTATAAAGGCATTCTGTTTGCTGCTTTATTGTTTGCAGTAGGAAGTGAGCTGGCGCAGGCACTTCTGACTGCTACGCGCCAAGGTTCGATCGCGGACGGTATTGCCGATATGGCAGGTACGGCTGCGGCGCTGTGGTTTGCAGAAAAAGTTAAAGCAGCAAAAAGTTAGACATATTTAAAGAAGTTAAAAGGCCGTCTGAAATCCTGAGAAACAGGTTTCAGACGACCTTTTTTTACTTAATGCTTGAAGCAATCGCTGCTTCATGCCAAGGATTCAAATATTAGAATTTTACGCGTACACCGGCAGATACTTCGTGAGAGTGTACTTTGGTCTCTTCAAATTTGCCCCAGTAGTTGTAGCGGTAGCCAGCGTCCAAAGCAACGTTAGGAGTTACTTCGTAGCTTACACCAGCCAATACCCCAATACCAGCTTGAGTTTTGCGATAGCTTTCTTCGAAATAAGAGTTGCTTACTTTGCTGGTTGAACTCTCATCTGAAGATACACGGTTAATTCCTAAGCGTGCTCCGACATAGGGTTTGACAGGTGAGTTGATGTCAAAATCGTAAATTGCCGACACACCAACACTTTGGAATTTAACTTTCTCTTTGTCAGTGGTAGTTGGAGTTTCAGAATCTGATTTAAAAGATTTATAGTGGGTATAATCAGCAGCAACACGGAAATCGCCGAAATCGTAACCGGCAGAGATACGTGGGCTAAAGCCTTTAACCGATTCACTTACATCATCATATTTTGCTTTTACAGTAGCATGACCAGCATCAGCCTGAACATAAAAACCTTTGGTTGCATCAGCCAATGCAAATGTAGGCAGGGAAAGAGCAATCAGTGTTACCAGAGCTTTTTTCATTGTTTTGTCCTTAACGTAGGATTAAAAGTAGTAGATAATCGTTGGGATTGTTCACTCCCAACAATTATCCTGATTGTATTTTCTTGTCGTAAATTAAGCAAATCTAAAAATGTTTCAACTGTTGTAAAAAAGCACTTATAAAAAACACTGTAACAAATCGTTTAAGAACAAACGGCCTTGTTCGGTCGGTCGGAACACGGTCGGGTCTGATTCAAGCAGGCCTTTTTGTCTGGCGGTTTCGATTTGTGCCATGATTTTTGCAGTGGGTACGCCGGTACGTTCTTGCAGCATTACGGCAGGTACGCCGTCGGTTAGGCGTAGGGCGTTCATCATGAATTCGAATGGAAGGTCTTCGACAGCAACGGTTTTACGTTCAACGGCTTCATGCGGATTGCTCTGCATGGCGGCAAGATAGTCGTTGGGATGACGACGGCGGACAGTTCGCTCGATACGGTCGGGATAGGAAATTTTACCGTGTGCGCCCGCGCCTATACCCAAGTAATCGCCGAACTGCCAGTAGTTCAAATTATGGCGGCACTGCATGGCAGGTTTTGCAAAAGCCGATGTTTCGTAGTGAATAAAGCCTGCTCCTTCCAATTCGCTATGTACGGCATCTTCAATATCCAATGCTGCTTCATCTTGCGGCAATCCTTTTGGCGGCGTATGACCAAAAGGCGTGTTCGGCTCCATGGTCAGATGATATGCGCTGATATGAGATACGCCTGTTGCAATAGCGGTTTGCACATCGTTTAAGGCCGTCTGAACCGTTTGGTTTGGCAGGGCATACATCAAATCGATATTGACTCTATCAAATAATTTCAATGCAGTATCAATGGCTGTCAGGGCTTCTTTACCATTGTGAACGCGTCCCAATCGAGCAAGCATATCATCGTTAAAACTCTGTACGCCGATAGACAGGCGCGTAATGCCCGCGTCTTTAAATCCCTGAAACTTCTCAATTTCAAATGTGCCAGGATTGGCTTCCAAAGTAATTTCCGCTTCGGGTTGTAAACGCAACAGCGAGCGCACGCCGCTTAACAAACGGTCAATTGATTTCGCTTGAAATAGGCTGGGGGTGCCGCCGCCGAAGAATATCGTTTCTACCGGTCTGCCCCAAATATTGGGCAACTCAAGCTGCAAGTCGGTTAATAGGGCATCGATATAGGCTTCTTCCGGCAGGCCGTTTTTCAGGCTGTGGGAATTAAAGTCGCAATATGGACATTTTTTGATGCACCACGGGATGTGGATATAGAGTGATAAAGGAGGCAGGGCGGTTAGCTGGCCGGGGCGTTGGAAAGTGATTTGGGTCATGGTATGTGTTGAGGCTCAAGGCCGTCTGAAATTTTTAGGCTGTTATTTTAACTGAAATGTCGGCGGGGAAAGTTATCAGTAGGAAATATGCGAAGTCTAAGCGCTCAAAAAAGCTTCAATTTCTTCTTCTGATAATTTGGAATTGCAGACAAATTTTATTTTGCCTTGTGAGATGTTGAGTAATGCGGGAACAGTTTTGATGCCGTATTGTTCACGAAAAGTTTTTAAAGCTGCTTTATTGCTGCTGTCAGTAAAGTGGATGGTAAGTTGCTTGTTTATGGAAACGGTAAATAGTTTTGCAACAAAACGGCGACAGTATGAACAGCTTGGTTTGCCTAGAAAGACGATAGCAGCTTCTTGACTGTCAATGAGTTGCAGAAGTTCGTCAGGTGTGGTTGGGATGAAGGCAGCAACGTGTTTTGCAAAGGCTGCCAATTCTTCAGGCGAGGGTTTGGGCATGGGAATGAATGTGAGGTAGGCCGTCTGAAGGTTTCAGACGGTCTGTTATCGATTTATAAGGATTCGATTTTTCTTAACAATTCACGCAATGCTTGGGCGCGGTGGCTTTCGGCATTTTTGATTTCAGGGTCAAGCTCGGCGGCGGTGCAACCGTGTTCGGCCAGATAGAAATGTGGGTCGTAGCCGAAGCCGTTTGTGCCGGCTGCTTCTGCCTGCCATTGTCCGCGCCAGATGCCTTCGGCGATGATGGGCTGCGGGTCGTTTTCGTGGCGGACAAGGACGAGTACGCAGACGTAGTAGCAGCTTTTGTCGTCTTTATCGGCAAGATCGGCAGATAGTTTGGCGTTGTTTGCGGCATCGGATTTGGGGTTTTCGCCTGCATAACGTGCGGAGAAAATGCCGGGTGCGCCGTTTAAGGCGTTGGTGCAAATGCCGGAGTCGTCAGCAAGTGCCGGTAAGCCGCTGTATTTGGCGGCATGGCGTGCTTTAGCCAGGGCATTTTCAACAAAGGTATGGTACGGCTCAGGGCATTCGGGCGTATTGAACTGCGATTGCGGCAGGACTTCGATGTTTAAGTCGGCAAAGAGGCGGGAAAATTCTTTGAGTTTGCCTGAGTTGCCACTGGCAAGGACGATTTTTTCAAACATGGTTTTTCCTTAATGGTTTTCGGTTTGCTGCATACGAGCCATTTGTGCGCGTGCTTTGTGGCGGATGTAAAGGGCAAGGCTGCCGATTTGGGCAAAAACGGCGGCAAAGGCAAACAGAAAGGCGGCAACGGCAAATTGTTTGCTGTGAATGCTCAGAAGATAAGCGCCCAACAGAATCAGTACGATAAACATCAGGGTAAACAGGGCGGTCAGGAGCAGATAGGCTTTTTGTCGGGTCATGGCAGCTTGGGGGAGGGGGAAAAATGTTCTGATTATAACGTCAGATTGGGAATTTGAAACCATGCCGTATTCGTTAAAAAGGCCGTCTGAATATTTCAGACGGCCTTAAGTCGAATAACGGATTAACGCAATTCTGTGTGCAGGCGGCTCAACAATGTGGAGGCATCGCTGCCTTTGTATGGGCTGCCGTCTTTATTCAACAGATGGAGGCGTGCGCCATTGTTGATAGGCTCAACATACACGATAATTTCAGGATAAGTTTTTGGCGCTTCTGCTTTGCCTTTGCCAAATACGCGTTTGAACAGGCCTGGTTTTTTATTGGCAACTGCTTCGCCTTCGGTTGGCGCTTGTTGAACCAAGAAGGCGCGGCGTTCGGCATTTTGACCGATAACAGTCAGGCCGATGCGCTCAAGCGCAAGGGCGGTACGGCGCCAGTTGCGGCCGTAATCGCCAGCCAGCAGCAGGGTGCCGTTGTCCATACGCGCCAATTCAGATGCATTGCTGCGGGTGGCAACGCTTTGGGTCAGAGCCTGTTCGGCTTGCTGACCGTCAACGCCCAAGTATTGCATAAAGCGGGCGAGGAATGCGGCTTCGAGGTTAGGGTCATTTTCCCCCGGCTGCCACATCGTAGTGTCTTTTTTACGGTCGGCATAAACTTCTTTCATGCCTTTGTGGGCGAAGAAGATGTCGGTCGAACCGTTTTTACCTTGTTCGATGCGGATGATGAATTTGTCGCGTTCGCTGGTAGAGTAGATACCGCCCAAGCCGACTTTGTCCAACAGGCGGCGCAGGCTGTCTTGAGGGATTTTGGCTCGGTTTTCAGCCCACTCGGTTTCCATTTGGCCGATGGCCGGTTCTTCAGATTTGATGTCGAAACCGTTTTCTTGCCAGAACACTTTCAGCAACGGCCAAATTTCGCGAGGCGATTTGCCATCGACAACCAACCAGCGTTGGTTGCCGTCACGCTCAAGGCGTACGCCTTTAACGGATTTCAAAACTTCTGCATTGGCAGGTTGTTGTACGGCTTGAGTGCGGCGTTTGTTGAAGTCGCTGGCGCGGACGGCGCCGCTGCCTGCCGGTAATTGATAGAGGTTGCCTTGGTCTGGGTTGTTCAAATCAGGTGGTACTTCCAGTTTGACCAAGCGGTGTGATTGACTTTGATAGTCGAGTTTGGGTTGTTCTTTTTTGCTGCCGGAACAGGCAGTCATGCTAATCAGGGCGAGGGCTACTACGATGGGTTTGATATAGGTCATCTTGTTTTCCTGTGGATGAAGTTCTTAACAGGGAGGCCGTCTGAAAAGGGTGTTTGGGATTCAGACGGCCTTATTTCCGGATCAGATTTGTCCTGATTTTTCCAGAGCGGCTCGGACTTTGGCTTGACCGGCTTCGGTCAGTGCTACCAAAGGCAGACGAACATGGGGTTCGCATTTGCCCAATAAGCTCAGGCCCCATTTAGGCGCGGCCGGGCTGGGCTCGCAGAACATGGTGTTATAAATTGGGATAAGTTGCTCGTTTAGACGACGGGCGGTCGCAATATCGCCCTCAAGGGCGGCTCGGCACATGTCGGCAAAGAGTTTCGGTGCAACGTTGGCTGCAACGGTTACCACGCCATGACCGCCACACAGCATGAAAGGCAGGCCGGTAGGGTCATCGCCGGATAAAACGGCAAAACCTTCAGGAACGCTGTTGATCAATTCGATGTTGTTACCGATATTGCCGCTGGCTTCTTTCACACCGACGATATTCGGAATCTCGGCCAAACGCAAAATAGTGTCGTTGCTCATGCTGACGACGGTACGGCCGGGAACATTATAAATAATCATCGGAATCGAAGTGGCTTCGGCGATGGCTTTGAAATGTTGGTAAATGCCTTCTTGCGAAGGTTTGTTGTAGTAGGGAACAACAGATAAGGTGTAGTCCGCACCGGCTTGCTCAGCGGCTTTGGAAAGTGCAATGGCTTCGACAGTATTGTTGGCGCCTGTACCGGCGATAACGGGAATGCGCTTGTTGACGTGTTTGACGGTGGCTTCAATAACGGCCAAATGTTCTTCGACAGGCAGGGTGGCTGACTCGCCGGTGGTGCCGACTGCGACGATGCCGTCGGTGCCGTTTTCAATGTGCCAGTCGATTAAGTCATGAAGTTGTTCGTAGTTGATGCTGCCGTCTTGATTCATCGGAGTAATCAGGGCAACCAGACTGCCTTTTAACATACGGAAACCTTTAATTTTATGGTGTGGGTGAATTATGCAGTGGATTGTAGCTTACTTTGTTGTTTGTGTGAAACATATCCGCTATGAGGCTTTGCTGTTTAATGGTGACTTGTCATTATCTTAATGAATAATACATTTTTAAATCATTGGTTTGTTTGTTTTGAGATGGAAAAATGATGTCAAGAATTAAAATGTGTTAAGGCGGTTTGAGGCCGTCTGAAAACGGTTGGGCGGAATTTTCAGACGGCCTGATGGTTTTGAATTTGCTGATACATTTCAAATTGGTTAAAATATGCATCTTAATATTTTTTAACGATTCTTGAGAGAAGGTTCAACATGGCCGGAATGACTGAAAAACAAGCGGAATCGCTTGATTTAGTTTATGGTTTGGAAGATAAGCCGCCGTTTGGTAATGCGTTGTTAAGTGCGGTTACGCACCTTCTGGCGATTTTTGTTCCGATGATTACTCCGGCACTGATTGTTGGCGGGGCGTTGGAGCTGCCGGTTGAAATGACGGCTTATTTGGTGTCGATGGCGATGGTGGCTTCCGGTGTCGGTACTTATTTGCAGGTCAACCGTTTCGGGCCGGTCGGTTCGGGTATGTTGTCGATTCAGTCGGTTAACTTCTCTTTTGTTACCGTGATGATTGCGCTCGGTACCGGTATGAAAGAGGGCGGCTTGACTGAAGATGTGATGATTTCAACGCTCTTGGGCGTGTCCTTTGTCGGCGCGTTTTTGGTGTGCTTCTCCGCTTGGCTTTTGCCTTATTTGAAAAAAGTGATTACGCCGACTGTAAGCGGCGTGGTCGTCATGCTGATTGGCCTGAGCTTGGTGCATGTCGGTATTACCGATTTCGGCGGCGGCTTCGGTGCGAAAGCAGACGGTACGTTCGGCTCGATGGAAAACTTAGGTCTGGCATCGCTGGTGTTGCTGATTGTATTGGTTTTCAATTGCTTGAAAAATCCTTTGTTGCGCATGAGCGGCATCGCGGTGGGTTTGATTGTCGGTTATATTGTTGCGCTGTTTTTGGGTAAAGTGGATTTTTCCGCCCTGCAAAACCTGCCGCTGATTACCCTGCCTGTTCCGTTTAAATATGGTTTCGCATTTGATTGGCACGCGTTTATCGTTGCCGGTGCGATTTTCTTGTTGAGCGTATTTGAAGCAGTTGGCGATTTGACGGCGACTGCGATGGTCTCCGAGCAGCCGATTGAGGGTGAGGAATACACCAAACGTCTGCGCGGCGGCGTATTGGCAGATGGTTTGGTTTCTGTAATTGCGACTGCGTTGGGCTCTTTGCCTTTGACTACTTTTGCGCAAAATAACGGCGTGATTCAAATGACCGGCGTGGCTTCGCGTCATGTCGGCAAATATATTGCGGCAATTTTGGTATTGTTGGGCTTGTTCCCTGTTATCGGCCGCGCGTTTACCACGATTCCAAGTCCGGTTTTGGGTGGCGCGATGGTATTGATGTTTGGACTGATTGCGATTGCCGGTGTGCGGATTTTAGTCAGCCACGGTATTCGCCGTCGTGAAGCGGTTATCGCGGCGACTTCTGTCGGTTTAGGTTTGGGCGTGGCGTTTGAGCCGGAAGTGTTCAAAAACCTGCCGGTATTGTTCCAAAACTCAATTTCCGCCGGCGGTATTATGGCGGTATTGTTGAACTTGGTTTTGCCGGAGGATAAAACCGATAAAGCGGTTAAGGTTGAAACCGATAGTTTGGATCACTAAGCAAGCTTTATTCAAAGGCCGTCTGAAGTTTCAGACGGCCTTTTGGTTTTTCGGCTATAATATTGTTTTTATTTGTTATCCGAGTGGTTCGGATAGCTCTACCCGGAAAGGTTTTATATGACGGTTTATTCACTTTTTATCACTTGTCCTCGCGGTTTGGAAGCGCCTTTGACGCAGGAACTCGAAAGCATGGCATGTCAGGATATCCGCGCTGTTGACGGCGGAGTGGCATGTAAAGGCACGATGGAGCAGGTGTATCGCATCAACCTGCATTCGCGCGTTGCCAGCCGAGTTTTACTGCGTTTGACCAAAGGCGGTTATCGCAACGAACACGATATCTACAAACTGGCACGAAATCTGCATTGGACAGGTTGGTTTAAGCTGGAGCAGACCTTTAAAGTCAAAGTCGAAGGCAAGCGCGCCAATGTGAAAAGCTTGGATTTTGTCGGCTTGAAAATCAAAGATGCCGTCTGCGATGCCTTCCGCGATATTTATGATGCGCGTCCGAGCGTGGGTAAAATCAACCCCGATATCCGCATTCATGCCTTTATCGATGAGCGCAATGTAGAGATCTTTATCGATACTTCCGGCGAAGCACTCTTCAAACGCGGCTATCGTCAGGATACCGGCGAAGCGCCATTGAGAGAAAACTTGGCGGCAGGTTTGCTGCTTTTGGCGGGTTACGACGGTACGCAACCTTTCCAAGACCCGTTTTGCGGCAGCGGCACGATTGCCATTGAGGCTGCATGGATTGCGACACACCGTGCGCCGGGCTTGATGCGCCGTTTTGGTTTTGAAAAACTGCAAAACTTCGACCAAGAAAAATGGCAAGCCCTGCGCCGTGAAGCTGAAAAACAAATCAAACCGGCAGCCGCGCCAATTTCCGGCAGCGACAACGATCGTTATATGATCCGCGCCGCATTGGCCAATGCCCAAGCCGCCGAAGTGGATAATTTCATCCGTTTTGACGTGCAAGATGCGCAAGCCGCGCGGCCGAACGGCGAACACGGCATTATGATTTCCAATCCGCCTTATGGCGTGCGCCTTGCCGAAATTCAGGCTTTACAGGCGCTTTATCCGCAACTGGGCACATGGTTGAAACAGCATTACGCAGGCTGGCTTGCCGGAATGTTTACCGGCGATCGAGATATGCCGAAATTTATGCGCCTTTCTCCGAAGCGTAAGATTCCGCTGTTTAACGGTAATTTGGATTGCCGATTGTTTTTGATGGATATGGTTAAAGGCTCGAATCGGGGCTAAAACCTGAAATAGAGGCCGTCTGAAAGATGATTTCAGACGGCCTTTTTATTGGTTTAAAACTACTACTTTATAGTAATTCGCAATTAGTTAAATAATAAAAATCTATTATATAAGTAAAATACATTGTTAAATAAAAATACCATATCTAGTAGTCTTGTGTTTTAATTCGCACCATATCTTGTGTTTTATGGCATTGCAATGAGCGGTTTGAAATTTACAGTTGAGCAAATTGTATGGCAGGAAGTGCCGGGCGAAGTGTCGCTGGCATTTTTGTTTTCAGGCTGTCCGCTGCGTTGCAAAGGTTGCCACAGTGCCGATGCGTGGAAAGGAGGTATCGGCACGGAATTGACCGAGGATTATTTGAGAGGCCGTCTGAAACGCTATCGCGGGCTGATTAGCTGCGTGTTGTTTATGGGCGGGGAATGGCAGCCGGAAGTTTTGCAGAAAATGTTGGGCATCGTGACGCAGGCGGGTTTGAAAGCCTGTTTGTACACCGGTTTGGAGCGTGAGGAGCTGGAAGCGGTTTCAGACGGCATTCTGCCTTATCTGACGTATCTGAAAACCGGCCGCTGGCAGATGGAGCTGGGCGGCTTGGACAGCCCGACCACAAATCAGAAGTTTATCGATTTGCGCACGGGCGAAGTGTTGAACCGATTGTTTATCAAAGACAAACCCGTGCCTAAAGTGTTTCCAGTGGCTTCAATTTAGCTCAATGCTGTATTGCACTGATTTAAATTGAATTTATTGTATTCGCTGACAGCGATGTTTCAGACGGCCTGACCGTCATTGCTTGATAAATCATCCAAACTATACAGGAGAATTAACATGATTCGGCTGCATCCCGAACAGTTAAACGGAAAACTACAATTCATGCGCGACTACATCAGCGCGCAAAACGCGGCGGACGGCTCGAAAATGGACGCCAACGCCAACGTAACGCAAAAAAACATCGCCACGATGGAAGCGGAAATCATGAAAGACTTTTTCGTGCAGATTAACCGTGCCCAAGTGTCGCGCAAAATCGCCGAAATTTTCGACCAATCCGTCGCCGACGAATACATCCGGCAGATTGAGGCACATGAGATTTATGTGCATGACGAAACCAGCCTCAAGCCTTACTGTGTGTCGGTTACGCTGTATCCTTTCCTGCTCGACGGCTTAAGCAAACTCGGCGGCGAATCTAAGGCGCCGCAGCATCTGGCTTCGTTTTGCGGCTCGTTTATCAATCTTGTGTTTGCCATCAGCGCGCAGTTTGCCGGTGCGGTGGCGACGGTGGAATTTCTGACCTATTTCGACTACTTCGCCCGCAAGGACTACGGCGACGATTATTTGGAAACCCACGGCAAAGAAATCGCTAACCATATGCAGCAGGTGGTGTACAGCATCAACCAGCCCGCCGCCGCGCGCGGCTATCAGAGCGTATTCTGGAATATTTCCGTTTACGATCAATACTATTTTGATGCGATGTTCGGCGATTTCGTCTTCCCCGATTTCAGCAAACCGGTGTGGGCGAGCTTGGCGAAGCTGCAAAACTTCTTCCTTAAATGGTTTAACCAAGAGCGCAGCAAAGCCGTTTTGACTTTTCCCGTCGTGACCGCTGCGATGCTGACCGATGGCGGCAAATGTAAAGATACCGTGTTTGCTGATGAAATGGCGAAAGAGTTGGCGGAAGGCAATTCCTTCTTCGTCTATCTTTCCGACAATCCCGACTCGTTGGCTTCCTGTTGCCGACTGCGCAACGCCATTGAAGACCGCACCTTCAGCTACACACTTGGTGCGGGCGGTGTGGCAACCGGTTCTATCAACGTCATCACCATCAATATGAACCGGCTGGAACAAGACGGGCGCGACCTTGCCGCCGAAGTCGCCAAAATCCACAAATACCAATACGCCTACCGCAAATTGATGGAAGAATACCAAGCTGCCGGCATGCTGCCCGTTTACGATGCAGGCTTCATCACTCTGGACAAACAGTTCCTCACCATCGGCATCAATGGCATGGCGGAAGCCGCCGAATCGCAAGGCATCAAAGTTGGCTACAACGACGACTACATCAACTTTGTCCAAGGCCGTCTGAAAACCATATTTGAAGCCAATCAAGCCGCCAGCAAACACTACGGCGTGAAGTTCAACACTGAGTTTGTCCCCGCCGAAAACCTCGGCGTGAAAAACGCCAAATGGGACAAAGCCGACGGCTACAAAGTCAGCCGCGAATGCTACAACTCCTATTTCTACGTCGTCGAAGACGAAGAAATCAACGCGCTCGACAAATTCCTGCTGCACGGCAAAGAACTGGTGGACTGGCTCGACGGTGGCTCCGCGCTGCACCTGAACCTCGACGAAGCACTGCCCGAATCCGGCTATCGCTCGCTGCTGGACATCGCCGCGCAAACCGGCTGCAACTATTTCTGCGTGAACGTGCGCATCACCATTTGCAACGAATGCGGCCATATCGACAAACGCACCCTGCACGCCTGTTCTGCTTGCGGCAGCCACGACATCGACTATGGCACCCGAGTGATCGGCTACCTGAAACGCGTATCCGCCTTCTCAAGCGGAAGACGTAAAGAACACGCGCTCAGACATTATCACCGTAAAGCGGCGTAATCATTGAAAAAAGGATTACTTAAAAAAAGCAAAGGCCGTCTGAAATTTCAGACGGCCTTGATCATGTTGAGATAGGCTGGCTCTTTTAATGATATAGTTTTGATTAAATTAAACAAAAACGCTTGACGTCTTCATATAATGAATTAACATATAACATCCTTTAACCTAAATTTAAAAAAGCGAGAGACACATGAAAACATCAGCTTTATTGGCAGCTTTGTTGGCTGCTCTGTCCCTGTCAGCATGCGGTGGCGGTTCAGGCTCATCTTCTTCTGCCGTTTGTGACGAGTACGAAAAAGCATTTGCCGAGGCAACTAAAGACGTAGATGCTGCAACCAAAGACATGATGCAAAAATCTTTCGAACAAACCAAAGAAGCGTTGAAAAACCTGCCTGCAGACCAACGCGATGCAACTTGTAAAACTTCTTTGGACGCTTTGAAAGGCGTTCCGGCTGCAGAAACTCCTGAAGAAAAAGCCGAAGAAGCCAAAGATGCCGCTGAAGAGGCTAAAGAAGATGCAAAAGACGCAGCGGAAGATGCCAAAGAAGCTGCCGAAGACGCTAAAGAAGAAGCTAAATAATACGGCTAAGCTTTACAGAAAAACGGATTCCAATGATTTGGAATCCGTTTTTTGTTTTGTGAGTTAGGAGAGTTATTTTAGATAAAATATTTTCAATTTTCAGACGGCCATTTTTCATGCCGTCTGAAAGCGTTAGTTTAAACTAAGTTGAAATTTACAACAGCAAATCGTCAATTAAGCAACCGCGTGCGTACCGCCCCCTTCCTACGCGTTGATTTTGAAGTTCCTCATGGTTCATGGGTAGGGTGTGCGGTACGCACGCACGCGGTCGGTAGTTTTTTATAGCATTCACTCTCCGAAACTCATTACCGCTGTTTCTTTTGTTCCGCCCCAATCTAACAGCAGCCATCCGTCCCGCACATAACGGTGAAACCACGAAAACGGCCAATCGCGGACATTGCCACATAATCCATGTTTGACAGGATTGAAATGGATGTAGTCCGCGCAACGTTACAAATCCGTTTCGTCGCGCACGGTGTGTTCGTAAAAACGCCGTTGCCAAATACCGCGTTCGTTCCGCCGCTGTTTGCTGGTGGAAAGGTTCTCAGCACGAGGGAAATGTGCGGAAAATTTGGTTTTAATCAGCCGCCAGCGTAGGGAATAATCCGCATCATCGGGCGGCAGCGTCCAAATGGCGTGAATATGGTTCGGCAGCACGCATACGGCGACGGTTTCAAAGGGATATTGTTTTTGCACATCCATATAAGCCGCACGCGAAGCCGATATGTTCGACAAGCAGGCGCGATTTTGGGTCGGCGAGTTTGACGGTGAAAAAGAATGTGCTGCCGGCAATGAAGTTTCTGCGATAACGCGCCATAGGATTTTTGTTTTTTGTTTGGAGGTTAGGGAAGGAATGGTTTGTTGTTTAAGGTTTTAACTTTGTTGAAGCTGATGTTTTCAGACGATATTGGAGGCCGTCTGAAAGCGCTAGCTTCAGCAAAGTTAAAAGTTGAAATGGCAAACCGTCAATCAAGCAACCGCGTGCGTGCGTTCCGCACACACCCTACACGTTGATTTCGAAGTTCCGTGTAATTCACAGGTAGGGTGTGTGGCGTAGCCACGCACGCGGTGGGTTGGGTTTACAGTTTACGACTTGCTAACCACGAGTTTTATCTCTTGTCTTTCGTTTTCTTTCCATTTTGCTCTGAAATTCTAAAACATCCAACCAAATAGGGTCTTTACTAAGAGATAATTGATCTTTTATGGCCCTCATTCTCTCAGTGTAATAGCGATTGGGGTTATATATGTTTTTTGAACTATCTTTACTTTTGGTAATATATCCTTCCTGTACTAGATATTTCAAGATTGAATCGATTAACTCTTTATCAAAATCTGCTTGATAGCCACCTTTGTAAAGAGAATCTTCCTGCCTTCCGCCGCCTGATTGGAAAAATATTTTCTGAATAATTGAAAGGAGTAATTTTTGGGATGTAGGTAAGTTGCTGTCTTTAATTCGGGATGAATTAGATGTATTTTGTTTATTTTCGATTGAAGACTTCACAAGCCATTTAGGTAAAGAATGCTCTGCAGCAAAACCTGTTACCATATCAATCATACACTCATCAAATATCACATGCGCAGAATCATCAATTAAGCAATTTTCAAAAGTCAATTTATCAAAAATACATTGGTAAAATTTAATGTTTTTGAATAGAGTGTTTCCCAAAGAGAAAAGAGGAGATTGAGCATATTTAAGTTGGAGGCCTGATAAATCAATTGGATTCAATTTTAATAAACTTAATGCAGATAATATCTCTATAATTGCCTGTGAATTACCGTTGTCAGGCATTCTAAAAACTAATGAAAGGGCATCATCTAATAAGTCATATAATTGTATCCATGATGCTAAGACTGAAATGCCAAACTCATCTAATCTTTGTTTCCAAGTTTCTTGTAGTATACTTTCATTTTTATATGAAATATCGTTGAATATATTCTCAGCGAATAATAGCTGCAAAACATATTTATCCACAAATTGCCTATCTGGTGACTCAGGTTCAATTCTTCCAATCATACACAGTCTGCTAAGCATTAATTGCCCTGCTTCATCAGGAGAAGTTCCTGTTGCTTTTTCATAACATTCATTAAAATCTTTAGGTGTCAATCTACCAAGATTAAAATCACTAAATCTAGTAATCTTAGCCAATTCAATAAGTACATTTCTAACTGATTTTGAATTGATGGAACTATGAATTCTTGCTTCACGCTCACAAACTGCATCTAGGAATTGCCCCCAAAAAGACAATTCTCCATTCTCATTTTCTAATATTTTAATTCTTTCATCATTAGGTATTAATGAAATAATATTAAAAATTAAAGGTTTTTTAGGAAGCCAGATAGGACATTTTGTGGTCACGCCTAACTTGCTTAGATATAAAGAGGTTTGGGCATCATTAAATTCTTCTGCACATTTAATGAGTCTTAATCCTATATCTTTAACAGATAATCCTAGGCAATCCAGCATTTCTTCGTGGCTATTGAAATAATGAGGTCTGCCAGTTACTAAAACCCCTCCTTTATTTAAACTAATTAATTCTCTAACTCCTTGTAATGCTTTTTTGCGGATAGATAAACGCTTTTCAGGGCTATTGCCGAATGTTTGAGAGCCTACTTCGTCAAAACCATCTAAAACCAAAATAAACTTTCCTGATTCCAGTAATGATAAAATTCTTTCTAGTTTTACCTCAAACCCGACTCTCTTTAAATGACCAACAATAATTTCCTCTGCTGTTCCTGCGCCCCAGTGTTCGCGGAGGTTAATTGATAGTATAAATTTATTTGAATATTTTTCATTTTGGGTAATATGTGCAAATATTTCTTTTGTACATCTACTTTTCCCCGTGCCGTATTCACCAAGTAAGATAATCTTATTGTTTTGTGATAAAGTTTCACACAAATCTTCTATTGAGAAAGTTTTTTTTCCATTTTCACTAAGATAAGTTGCAGGGATATATTCTTGTGTGTCAGATTCCCCTGTTGATGGATTAATTGCACTACCAAAAACCTTATTACTCCGTAGTGTGATATATTTTTCAAAATCAATTACCTGATTTACAAATTGCTCATATGAAAGTAATTGAATATGGGCACCATTTGCAGTAGTCTCCATATCAGTTGTTGGCTCTTTGTGTATCACAAGAATACATTGTGCCATTTGCCCTTTCAGAAACAGATTCGTTCGTGCAGTAGATAATCTATTAATATCGCCACGAATTTTGTCTAAGGTAAAATTTCTAGTTATTTCAATTAGTATGAGCTGGTTTTGAGGGAGATGGATTACCGCATCAAAATTAATACCTTCTATATTTTCTTTCTTAGCAGGAGCTCCATATAAAATTGAAGAAAATGTAAGGACATCATTTTCCAGTTTTTTCCAATCTTTTTCTTGCTTCATATTACTTACCTTTTTATCCAAACGTTAGTCTAAAACCACCTTCAAATACTTCCCAGTATAACTTCCCTTAACCTTAGCAACAATCTCAGGGCTGCCTTCCGCAATAATCCTCCCCCCGCCATCACCCCCTTCCGGCCCCAAGTCCACAATCCAATCCGCAGTTTTAATCACATCCAGATTATGCTCGATAATCACTATCGAGTTGCCTTTGCCTTTCAGACGACCTATGACTTCCAGCAGCAGGGCGATGTCGGCGAAATGCAGGCCGGTGGTGGGTTCGTCGAGGATATAGAGCGTTCTGCCGGTGTCGCGTTTGGAGAGTTCCAAGGCGAGTTTGACGCGTTGGGCTTCACCGCCGGAGAGGGTGGTGGCGGACTGGCCGAGGCGGATATAGCCGAGGCCTACGTCCATGAGGGTTTGCAGTTTGCGCGATACGGTGGGGACGGCGTCGAAAAAATCGCGGGCTTCTTCGACGGTCATGTCGAGGACTTGGCTGATGTTTTTGCCTTTGTATTGGATTTCGAGCGTTTCGCGATTGTAGCGTTTGCCATGGCAGACTTCACAGGGGACGTACACGTCGGGCAGGAAGTGCATTTCGACTTTAATCACGCCGTCGCCTTGGCAGGCTTCGCAGCGGCCGCCTTTGACGTTGAAGGAGAATCGGCCGACGTTGTAGCCGCGTTCGCGCGAGAGGGGTACGCCGGCGAAGAGTTCGCGGATGGGGGTGAACAGGCCGGTGTAGGTGGCGGGGTTGGAGCGCGGGGTGCGGCCGATGGGGGATTGATCGACGTTGATGACTTTGTCGAGGTGTTCGAGGCCGTGAATGTCGTCGTATGGGGCGGGTTCTTCTTGGGCGCGGTTGAGTTCGCGGGCGGTGATTTTGGCGAGGGTGTCGTTAATCAGGGTGGATTTGCCGCTGCCGGATACGCCGGTGATGCAGGTAATCAAACCGAGCGGCAATTCGAGGGTAACGTTTTTGAGGTTGTTGCCGCGCGCGCCTTTGAGGACGAGCATCCGCTCGGGATTGATGGGGGTGCGTTCAGACGGCACGGCAATGGATTTTTTGCCGCTGAGGTATTGTCCGGTAACGGAGTTTTCGCATTGGGCTACGTTTTCGGGTGTGTCGGCAATCAATACGTTGCCGCCGTGTTCGCCCGCGCCGGGGCCCATATCGACGACGAAATCGGCTTCGCGGATGGCGTCTTCGTCGTGTTCGACCACAATCACGCTGTTGCCCAAATCGCGCAGGCGTTTGAGGGTGGCGAGCAGGCGGTCGTTGTCGCGCTGGTGTAGGCCGATGGAGGGTTCGTCCAAAACGTACATCACGCCGGTCAGGCCGCTGCCGATTTGGCTGGCAAGGCGGATGCGTTGGGCTTCGCCGCCGGAGAGGGTTTCGGCGGAGCGGGAGAGATTCAGGTAATCCAGCCCGACGTTAATCAGGAAGCCGAGCCGCTCGGTGATTTCTTTGAGGATTTTTTCGGCGATTTGTTTTTTGTTGCCGTCCAAATCCAGCGTTTCAAAGAATTGGTGGGTTTTGGTGAGCGGCCAGGCTGAAACTTCGTGCAAAGGTTCGCCGCTGACGTAAACGTAGCGGGCTTCTTTGCGCAAACGTGCACCGCCGCAGCTCGGGCAGGCGCGGTGGTTTTGGTATTCGCGCAGTTTTTCGCGCACGGTTTCGCTGTCGGTTTCGCGGTAGCGGCGTTCGAGATTGGGAATGATGCCTTCAAAGGCATGACTGCGGTTGAAGGTAGTGCCACGTTCGGATAGGTAGGTGAAGTCGATGACTTCTTTGCCCGAGCCGTGCAGCACGACTTTTTTGACTTTTTCAGGTAGCGTTTCCCAAGCAGCCTGCACATCGAAACCATAATGCCGCGCCAGCGATTGAATCATTTGGAAATAGAATTGGTTGCGCTTATCCCAGCCATCAATTGCACCTGCGGCTAAGGATAATTCAGGATGGGCGACCACTTTTTCGGGATCGAAGAAGTTGGTATTGCCCAAGCCGTCGCAAGTTGGGCAGGAGCCCATCGGGTTGTTGAAGGAAAACAGGCGCGGCTCTAATTCGGGCAGGCTGTATGAACATACGGGGCAGGCAAAACGCGCGGAGAACCAATGTTCTTCGCCGCTTTCCATTTCCATGGCCAGCGCGCGCTCGTTGCCGTGGCGCAGCGCGGTTTCAAAACTTTCCGCCAGCCGCTGTTTGATGTCAGCTTTTACTTTAACGCGGTCGATAACGACGTCGATATTGTGTTTGATGTTTTTTTCCAGCTTCGGTACTTCGTCAAGCTGATAGACTTCGCCGTCCACGCGTACACGCGCAAAGCCCTGCGCCTGTAAGTCGGCAAAGAAGTCGACAAACTCGCCCTTACGCTCGCGCACTGCCGGCGCAAGAATCATCACGCGCGTGTCTTCCGGCAGTTTTAAGACGGCATCAACCATCTGCGACACAGTTTGGCTGGACAACGGTAGATTGTGTTCGGGGCAATACGGGGTACCGACGCGTGCGTACAAAAGACGTAGGTAGTCGTGGATTTCCGTTACCGTGCCGACGGTGGAACGCGGATTGTGGCTGGTGGATTTTTGCTCGATAGAAATTGCGGGCGACAGGCCTTCAATTAAGTCAACATCGGGTTTGTCCATCATCTGCAAAAACTGGCGCGCATAGGCAGAAAGGCTTTCAACATAACGGCGTTGGCCTTCGGCATACAAAGTATCAAACGCCAGCGACGATTTGCCGCTGCCTGACAATCCTGTTACCACTACCAGCTTGTGGCGCGGAATGTCCAAATCGACATTCTTCAAATTATGTGTACGCGCGCCGCGGATGCGGATGGTGTCATTATCGTGTGAATGTTTAGGATGATGGTTGCACATGGTGTCAGGCCGTCTGAAAAATAAAATAAACGGCTATTGTAGCACTTTTCAAATGACAGACTGGATAGATAAAGCATTTGATATAAAAGAAACAAAGAGGCCGTCTGAAAATATGTTTTCAGACGGCCTTGATATAGATGGATCAGCTTATCAGTCGATTGTGCGGAGAATTTCGCGCAGGGCTTTTTGCCAGTCGGACGGTTTGATACCAAACTCGGTCTCTAGGCGTGAGCAATCCATAATGCTGTATGCCGGACGCGGAGCGGGCAGGGGGTATTGATCGGTGGTAATCGCGTTCAGTTCCGGAATGCGGAAGCTGTTGTCTAATTGGTGGGCCGTCTGAAAGATGGCTTTGGTAAATTCGTACCATGTTGCCGATTTATTGCCACAGTAATGGAAGATGCCGCGTGGGGAAGTAGGCTGTTGCAATAAACTGATGATGGCATGAGCCAAGTCGCCTGCATAAGTTGGGCAACCAGTTTGGTCATGAACGATGGAGAGAGAATCACGTTCTTTGGCAAGGCGCAACATGGTTTTGACGAAATTGCTGCCGTATTCGCTAAACAGCCATGAAGTACGGACGATTGTACTTTCCGGATGCGCGGCTAAAGCCAAAAGCTCGCCTGCAACTTTGGATTGACCGTAAGTACTGCGCGGATTGGTGTAGTCGGTTTCGCGGTAAGGGCGTTTGCCTTCGCCGTCGAATACATAATCAGTGGAAATATGGATAAAGCGGGCGTGTGCGGCGCGGGCAGCTGCGGCCAGGTTGTGAACAGCGGTTGCGTTGACGGCAAAAGCAGCCTCTGCGTTTTCTTCTGCTTTATCGACGGCAGTGTAAGCCGCGGCATTAACGATGGCATCGGGTTGGAAATTTTTGATCATGTGATGCACGGCTTCGGTATCGGTAATGTCCAGCGAAGTAGAATCGGTAGCAATCAGTTCCCAATCTTCGGGCAGGCGGTCGCGCAGACAACGGGCAAGCTGGCCTTTGGCTCCGGTCAATAAAGTACGCATGGTTGAGTATCTCCTCTGATAGCTGTTAAATAGGTGTTCGTGTCATTATAGTGTAAATACGACAAATTCACATTATTGGCGTAGAACAAAATGCAGAGGCGGCTGTATTTGGGTAAATTGTCGATATTATCTATTCATAATAATAACTGCTTATTGGTATTATGTTTGTTTACTATAACTAGAGTTAAAATTTAGCTTTTAACAAGATAGATAAAGGATCTATGCTGTTTGAGAGAGTGTGAATCAATGTTAATGTTTTTATTGTTGCTAGGATAATGGAATTTAAAAACAGGCGAAACTCCATCCTTTTATCGGCAAATTCTACCGTTTGATATTTTTGAGTAAATATTTTGCAAAATATTACTAAAATAATAATTGGGCAAGGGCGGATTTGCTCGTTCCGTCAACCCAATATTTTATTAACTTTTGGGAGTAATTATTATGGCATACTGTTACGGGGGGTATTATACTAGACCCCTGGTTAGTTCTTACTGCGCACCCGCGCCTAAGGCTTCCTACTCTTCTTACTACTGCGCTCCTGCAGCAAAATCTTCTGTTTCTATCGGCAGCATCGCTAGCATTGCCAGCGTCGGCGTGTCAGTAGTTAATGCGGTAACCGGTTTGGTTTCTGCTATTGCGGCTTTCTGCCCACCGGCAAAAACGCCTAACTACAAATGTGTTCCGGTTTGCCCACCTTACAACTGCGATCCAATCAAACCGATCCCATGTCCAAAACCACAACCTAAACCTCAGCCTAAGCCTCAACCAAAACCTGAGCCTAAACCTGAGCCACAGCCAGAACCGCAACCAGAACCAAAACCACAACCAAAACCTGAGCCTAAGCCAGAACCGAAACCTGAGCCTAAACCAGAACCAAAACCTGAGCCTAAGCCAGAGCCAAAACCTGAGCCTAAACCAGAACCAAAACCTGAGCCAGACTGCAAAGACTGTGTTGACGACCATAACCAAAACAACTCATACGGTCACGAAGACAAAAACCCAGGTAATGTTATTCGAGCTGAAGACTGCAAAGACGGCAACGTTATCCGCGGTACCGATGCTAAAGATACTATTTATGGTACTGCTTGCGAAGACATCATCTACGGTGGCAACGGCACAGACGTAATCTACGCCGGTGCCGGTAACGACACCATTTACGGTGATGCCGACGGTGACTCTCTGTATGGTGAAGAAGGTAAAGACTACCTGCAAGGTGGTGCCGGTAACGACTACCTGAACGGTGGTTCCGGTGCTGACATCATGCGCGGTGGCGATGGTAACGACGTTTACTTCGTTGACAATGCCAACGACCAAGTTATCGAGTACGGCAATGCACAAGCCGGTATCGATACTGTTCGTACCGTTATCGACTACACCCTGACCGATCACGTTGAAAACCTGATTTTGCAAGGTATGCAAAACTTGAACGGTACCGGTAACTCTTTGAACAACAACATCGAAGGTAACGGCGGCAACAACCATCTGTACGGTTTGGCCGGCGACGACTGCCTGGTGGGTAAAGACGGTAACGACTACCTCGACGGCGGTGTCGGCAACGACATCCTGATCGGCGGTACCGGTAACGATACTTACTTCTTCGACAAAGGTTACGGTCACGACACCATCCGTGAAGAAAGTGGTAATGACACCCTGTTGTTCGGTAAAGGCGTTGCAGCTTCCGACGTATTGCTGAGCAAATCTGGTGCTAACCTGACTGTTTCTGTCGGTACTAACGACAGCATCACTATCGACGATTGGTTCACCGGTAACGATCACAAAGTTGAAAACTTCAAGTTTGCTGACGGTAGCACTTACCAAGTAACCGGCCACGGCGACTACTACTCTCTGTCTGCTGTGAACCAAATCCAAGATCAGACTCAGGCTCCTGCCATCTGATAGGATGATGGTTTTTAGGGTTTGTCCCTAAAATCAAAGTCTAAGGCTGTCTGAAACCGAGCTATAAGGTTTCAGACGGCCTTTATTTTGTAAACAATCTGACGAAAGATGCCAAATTGGGCTAAAATACCAAATTCTTCTGTTTACCAAAGAGATACCCGAAATGTCTGAAATCAGCTTGAAAAAAATCTACTCCGGCAAAGTCCGCGATTTGTACGAAATTGACAATAAACGTATGTTGATGGTTGCTTCCGACCGTCTGTCTGCATTCGATGTGATTTTAGATGATCCGATTCCGGGTAAAGGAGAGATTCTGACGCAGATTTCCAATTTTTGGTTTAAAAAACTGGCTCATATCATGCCTAACCATTTTACCGGTCAGACAGTTTACGATGTTTTGCCTGAAAATGAAGCTAAAGCTTTGGAGAAACGCGCCGTCGTGGCTAAAAAGCTCACTCCGGTGAAAGTGGAGGCTATTGTGCGCGGTTATCTGGCAGGTAGCGGTTGGAAAGATTATCAAAAGACAGGCTCTGTTTGCGGTATTCAACTGCCTGAAGGTATGCAGGAAGCGCAACAACTGCCTGAAGTGATCTTTACGCCATCGACCAAAGCTGCAGTTGGCGATCATGATGAAAACATCAGCTTTGAAGAATGCGAACGCATTATCGGAAAAGAATTGGCGGCGGAAGTGCGCGTCAAAGCAATTCAGCTTTATACAGAAGCGGCCGAATATGCGAAATCCCGCGGTATTATTATTTGCGATACCAAATTTGAATTTGGTTTGGATGAAGAAGGTACGCTGACTTTGATGGATGAAGTGTTGACGCCTGACTCCAGTCGTTTTTGGCCTGCAGACCAATACAAAGTCGGCACCAATCCGCCGTCTTTTGACAAACAATTTGTCCGCGACTGGCTGGAGCAAAGCGGTTGGAACAAAAAAGCGCCTGCGCCTAAAGTGCCTGCCGATGTAATTCAGAAAACAGTCGAAAAATATCAGGAAGCATTGACTTTGCTGACTCAGGATTGATTTTTAAGTTTGAAGGCCGTCTGAATAGGATATGTTTCAGACGGCCTTTTTATTGTATAAATACTGGATTTTAAGGATGGTTGCCTTTATAATCGAGAGTTGTTTTCAGCGCCTTAAAGGCCGTCTGAAAGCTTGTTTATAACCTGCCGCACGGTCTGAAACCCTAACTATGCACATTCGGATTTTAGTGTGCATTATTAGTGTTTTAGCAGTGCGGTATTTTGAAAGGAACAATAATGTTCAATAAACACGTTAAGACCTTCCAATACGGTAATCAAACCGTTACTTTGGAAACCGGCGAAATCGCTCGCCAAGCCGCTGCTGCCGTTAAAGTATCTATGGGCGACACTGTTGTTTTGGTTGCCGTTACCACCAACAAAGAAGTGAAAGAAGGCCAAGACTTCTTCCCTCTGACTGTCGATTACCTCGAGCGTACTTACGCAGCAGGTAAAATCCCCGGCGGTTTCTTCAAACGCGAAGGCAAACAAAGCGAAAAAGAAATCCTGACCAGCCGTCTGATCGACCGTCCGATTCGTCCTCTGTTCCCCGAAGGTTTCTACCACGACATCCAAATCGTAGCGATGGTGGTGTCTGTTGACCCTGAAATTGATTCTGACATTCCTGCAATGTTGGGCGCATCTGCCGCGCTGGTGTTGAGCGGCGTACCGTTTGCTGGTCCGATTGGTGCGGCACGCGTGGGTTATGTAAACGGCGTGTACGTTTTGAACCCGACTAAAGCCGAATTGGCTAAATCACAATTGGACTTGGTTGTTGCCGGTACTTCTAAAGCCGTGTTGATGGTGGAGTCCGAAGCCGACATCTTGTCTGAAGAAGTGATGCTGGGTGCGGTTGTTTATGGTCACGATCAAATGCAAGTGGCCATTAACGCCATCAATGAGTTTGCCGACGAAGTCAACCCAGAAGTTTGGGATTGGAAAGCACCTGAAACCAATGAAGAATTGGTTGCCAAAGTGCGCGAAATTGCTGGCGAAACCATTAAAGAAGCGTTCAAAATCCGTCAAAAACAAGCGCGTTCTGCCAAATTGGACGAAGCTTGGAATGCTGTAAAAGAAGCGTTGATTACTGAAGAAACCGACACTTTGGCAGCCAATGAAATCAAAGGCATTTTCAAACACTTGGAAGCCGATGTTGTCCGCAGCCAAATTTTGGACGGCCAACCGCGTATCGACGGTCGCGATACCCGCACTGTTCGTCCGTTGAACATTCAAACCGGCGTATTGCCGCGTACTCACGGTTCTGCACTGTTTACCCGTGGCGAAACCCAAGCTTTGGCCGTTGCAACTTTGGGTACTTCACGCGACGAGCAAATCATTGATGCACTGTCCGGCGAATACACCGACCGCTTCATGCTGCACTATAACTTCCCTCCATACTCTACCGGCGAAGTGGGTCGCGTAGGCGCGCCAAAACGTCGTGAAATCGGTCACGGCCGTTTGGCTAAACGTGCATTGTTGGCCGTATTGCCAGAACCTGAAGATTTCAGCTACACCATGCGCGTGGTTTCTGAAATTACCGAATCCAACGGCTCTTCCTCTATGGCTTCCGTCTGCGGCGGCTGCTTGAGCCTGTTGTCTGCCGGTGTGCCTTTGAAAGCACACGTTGCCGGTATCGCCATGGGTTTGATTTTGGACAACAACAAATTTGCCGTCCTGACCGACATCTTGGGCGACGAAGACCACTTGGGCGATATGGATTTTAAAGTAGCCGGTACAACCGAAGGTGTAACCGCGCTGCAAATGGACATCAAAATCCAAGGTATTACCAAAGAAATCATGCAAATTGCTTTGGCTCAAGCCAAAGAAGCACGTTTGCACATTTTGGATCAGATGAAAGCCGCCGTTGCAGGCCCACAAGAGCTATCTGCACACGCGCCGCGCTTGTTCACCATGAAAATCAACCAAGACAAAATCCGTGATGTGATTGGTAAAGGCGGCGAAACCATTCGTTCGATTACTGCTGAAACCGGTACTGAAATCAATATCGCTGAAGACGGTACCATCACTATCGCTGCGACTACTCAAGAAGCAGGCGATGCGGCGAAAAAACGCATCGAAGAAATCACTGCCGAAGTGGAAGTGGGCAAAGTGTACGAAGGTACTGTGGTTAAAATCCTCGACAACAACGTTGGCGCGATTGTCAGCGTGATGCCGGGTAAAGACGGTTTGGTACACATCAGCCAAATCGCCCACGAGCGCGTACGCAATGTCAGCGACTACCTGCAAGTAGGTCAGGTTGTGAACGTGAAAGCATTGGAAGTAGACGATCGCGGCCGAGTACGCCTGTCTATCAAAGCTTTGCTGGAAGCTCCTGCTCGCGAAGAGAAAGCAGCTGAATAATTTGATTGTGCAAGCTTGAAACAAAAGGCCGTCTGAAAATTTCAGACGGCCTTTTGTTTATTTGAATGATGAATTTAAAAATGAGTTTGCCTTTACTTTGATAAAAGGGATTACTACAATGTTTGTAATTTAATAAATATATTCATTTCTCAAGGAGTATGCAATGAATGCTACACAATTAATCAGCCGGTTGACGCAAACCGTCGGTGAAAAATACATCATCACAGACCCGGCAAAAACTGAACAATACCGTCAAGGCTACCGTTTTGGCGAAGGCAAGGCGCTGGCAGTTGTCCGTCCGGGTACGGTTTTGGAAATGTGGCAAATCTTGCAGGCGTGTGTTGAGGCTGATGTTATCGTGATTACGCAGGCCGCCAATACCGGCCTGACCGGCGGCTCGACTCCTGACGGTAATAATTACGACCGCGATATCGTGATTGTAAATACCATGCGTTTGAACATCATTCAGCCGATTAACAATAACGAACAGGTCGTCTGCCTGCCCGGTTCTACCTTGAATCAATTGGAACTGCTGCTGAAACCTTTAGGCCGTGAGCCGCACTCCGTGATCGGTTCGTCCTGTATCGGCGCATCTGTATTGGGTGGCGTATGTAATAACTCGGGTGGCGCACTGGTGCAGCGTGGCCCGGCTTATACGGAAATGGCGCTGTTTGCACAAATCAACGAAGAGGGCAAGCTGGAGCTGGTCAACCATTTGGGCATTGATTTGGGCGAAACCCCTGAAGAAATTTTGACCAACTTGCAAGGTTTCCATTATCAGAAAAAAGACATTGTTCAAAATGCAGGCAAAGGGCATGACCATGCGTACTGCGATCATGTCCGCCAAGTGAATGAACCGACTGCCGCACGTTTTAATGCCGACCCTGCGCGTCACTACGAAGCTTCAGGCTGCGCGGGCAAGCTGATGGTGTTTGCCGTACGCTTGGATACGTTCCCACAAGAAAAACAGACTGCCGTTTTCTATATTGGTACAAATGATATTAATGAGCTGACCGATATTCGTCGTGCCGCTTTGAGCGAGTTTAAAAACCTGCCTATTTCCGGTGAGTATATCCATCGTCATGCTTTTGATATTGCTGCCGTTTATGGTAAAGATACGTTTTATATCATCAAGACGTTCGGTACCCACCAACTTCCGAAACTGTTTGATCTGAAAGCCCGTGTGGATAGATTCAGCAAAAAGATAAGTTTCTTACCGAAACACTTCTCTGATAAATTCATGCAACTGATCAGTAAAATTTTGCCTGATCACTTGCCGAAATCTATGCGCAACTATCGGGATAAATATGAACATCACCTGATTTTAAAAATGGGTGGCGAAGGCGTAGAAGAAGCGCGTGCTTTCTTGAAGGAATATTTTGCAACCCATGGCGGCGCATTCTTCGAATGTAATGCCGAAGAAACGCAGGCGGCCATGCTGCATCGCTTTGCTGTGGCTTCTGCCGCAATCCGTTACCGTTCTGTACATGATGATGAAGTAGAGGATTTGGTTGCACTCGATATCGCCTTGCGCCGTGATGATCGTGATTGGTTTGAAACACTGCCGCCCGAAATCGACAATAAAATCATCCATAAATTGTATTACGGACATTTTATGTGTCATGTGTTCCATCAGGACTACATCATTAAAAAAGGCAACGACTGTATGGCTTTGGAACATGAAATGCTCCATCTGCTTGACCAACGCGGTGCGCAATATCCTGCCGAGCATAATGTCGGTCATCTGTATGAAGCCAAGCCTGAGCTGAAACAGTTCTATAAAAAACTCGACCCGACCAACAGCTTCAACCCCGGTATCGGTAAAACCAGTAAGAAGAAAAACTGGGCAGAATAAAGCATAGTTAAAATAAAGGCCGTCTGAATTTTTCAGACGGCCTTTTTATATGTTTGCTTATCAGAACAGGTTACTGATGAAAATCAGCAGAATCACCAAGGGCACGAGGTATTTCACATAGGTAAACCAGATATTGACGGTGGTATGGTTGCCTTTGTAGAGCAATTCGTCCTTCGCTTCATCTTTCATCACGAAGCCGACAAACAAGGCAGAGCCAAGCGCGGTCAGCATAAACAGGATGTTGCCGCTGATATAGTCAAAGGCATCAAAAATGTTTTTACCAAACACGGAAATATCTTTCCATGGGCCGTAGCTCAAGATGGAAGGGATATTGCCGAAGATAAAAATACCTGCCAGTACGATGGTAATCGCGGCTGCGCGGCGGATTTTGGTTTTTTCCTGAATGGTCGTAATCAACACTTCATAAATGGTCAGAGAAGTGGTCAGCGCGGCAATCAGAAGCAGAGAGAAGAAAATCACTGCAAATACAGGGCCTGCCCACATATTGGAGAACACGATCGGCAGGCTTTGGAACACCAGCGTCGGGCCGGAGTTAGGGGCAACGCCAAAGCTGAAGAGGGATGGGAAAATCATAAAGCCAGCCAACACGGCAATCAAAGTATTGGTAATCGCGGTAATTACGGCCGTCTGAACCAGATTTTCGTTTTTATCCAGATAGCTGGATAACGTAATCATCACGCCGAAACCCAAGCTCAAGGCGAAGAATACTTGTCCTAGAACGAAGACGAACAGTTCGGCCGTAATTTTGCTGAAATCAGGCTTCAGATAGAAAGTAATCCCTTCCATTGCGCCCGGCAGGGTAACGTTGCGCACGACCATGGCAATCAGGAACAAAAATAGCAAAGGCATCAGGTATTTTGCCGCTTTTTCAATACCGCCGATCACGCCTTTGACCAAGATCCATTGGTTCACAACCACAAATAGGAAGGTGTAAAACGCAATTTCCCAAGGGCTGTTTTCGATGTGTTCGGTAAAGAAGCTTTTAGTGACTTCGCCGGAAACCGGGCTGGAAATGTCCAAATTGCCGCCGATGATATTGATGATGTAACTGATAACCCAGCCGCCGAGTACCATGTAATAGGCCATGATGCCGAATGCGCCGAGTAAGCCCATCCAACCGACCAATTTCCAAACTTTGGCAACGGGTTTGCCATTCATTGTGCCGCCAAACGCATCCAGCGCGTTCACGCCTTTACGGCGGCCGATGACGTTTTCCACCAAAATCATCGGAATGCCGATGACCAGCATGGCGATACAGAACAGAAACACATACGCGCCGCCGCCGTTTTCACCGACTAAATACGGAAAACGCCAAGTTGCGCCAAAGCCGACAGTTGCGCCGGCAACGGTAAGGATGTAAGTCAAACGGTTGGACCAGGTTTGACGGGGTTGATTGGAAGACATAAATACTCAGATGCATAAAAATAAAGACAACATTTTACCGCAAAGATTTAACGAATCTTGACTAAAGTCTGAAAAGAAAATTAGTTAAAAAAACCATGTAATGAAGAATTTTTAGTGGGTTTCTCTGGTTTGCTTGGTATTGAAACCTGCAAACAGAGAATTTGTCTGAAGCGATACGAATGATTGAAAGAGCCCTAACGATAAAGGCCGTCTGAAAAGTGGGATATGGGAAAGGGTTGTTGTGAGGAGATTGGATAGCACTAAGGTGTGCTTTCAAATATGTCGGCAACAAAGATGGTATTTCTCTAAGGTTGTCTAATAACATCCTGTAACCTTAGCTTGGATAGTCGCCGATGGTTTTTCTTTCTATAAAACGATTTGTCTGAAATTGGAATGGTACAGATTGATGCGGAAGAGACGAGAAAGAGAAAAGGAGGAATGGCAAGGTAATGAGTGGGAGATGAGGTTTAGTAATGATGGCTTCTTTAGATGAGAAAGGCCGTCTGAAAGTACGCCCGCTTGATTGCCAAATTTTAGATAAAAAAAACCATCTATACTAAGGGGAAAGTATAGATGGCCAAACACATTACGGGGAAAACGTCTTACTCACTTACTCACTTCTTTCGAAGCAAGTGTTACTCAGACAGGCGAATTATACAATAGTTCAGTCTTCACAGTGTTAAATTTTGTTAAATAAAAATAATAAGGTTTAGATATTTGATTTTAAATAAATAAAAAATCCATATTGTTTAAAAATTTATCAAAAAAAATTTGGAATTTTTTTAAATTTGGATAAATTTCCATTCTCCGGCGACCAAATCATCAACATTCCAGTCGCCGAATTTCTCACGGTGGAGCTGCTCGACACGGTTGCCTGCGGCTGCAACCATGCGTTTGACCTGATGGTATTTACCCTCGGTAATGGTCATCATCAATGTGGTTGGGTCGGCCAATACCGCTTCGGCTGCGGCGACGGTTTCATTATCGTCATGCAGGAGGACGCCGTTTTTGAGTGTAGCGCAAAGGGTATCGTCGGCAGGATGTTTCAAAGTGACGCGGTAGAGCTTCGGAACTTTGTGTTTGGGCGAGGTAACACGGTGGTTAAATTGCCCGTCGTTGGTAATCAGAATAATACCGGTTGTGTCTGCATCCAAGCGGCCTACTGCCTGCATATCGATATTGCGCATGTGGTCGGGAAAAAGGCTGAAGATGCTTGGATATTGCTGAGGTTTGTGCGAAGTTTCGTAATCTGCAGGCTTATGAAGCAGAATGTAGAAATAGGGCATGGGGACGGCGGCAATTTCTTCGCCGTCAACAGACAGGGTGTGCACTTGAGACGGGTCGATATCGTCTTTGGCACGATTATGGATTTCGCCGTTGATGGCGATGCAGTCATTGTCTATCAGCCATTGGCATTGCTTGCGGCTGCCGAGGCCTTGCGATTGGATGTATTTGAGCAGTTGCATGGTTGAAAAGTAGGAAATGTTCAGACGGCCTTTATTGTACTGGAAAACCGGTTTTAAGGCCGTCTGAAAAGCAGAGGCAAAAAAATCGCCCCTTTAAAATGTTAAGGGGCGCAAAAGGAACACAAACCACTACCAAAAACTGTTACAGGGCAAATTCTCCTATTTGATGTGTTGCCGGATAAAGTGCTTTCATCAAGTCATGTGGTGAAAGCGAGAAATCTTTGCTATTTGTCGTCAGACGGCCTTGCTGAGGCGTAAGTTCAAGCAATCGGACGTTTGCCGACTGGATAAACTTGTTTTTCGTGCGCTGCATTTTTCTTTGCAGGGCGGAAACAACGCGGTTGTACAGACTGTCTTTTTGTTTGACTTCGCGTGTACCGGCAACCCAGCTCAAACGCGTATTGCCGTCTTCATCTTCAATCAGCAGGATGCCGGTTTCTGATTGGGGCGATTTGCCCATACAAGGGAGCCAAACATAATATCGGCCATCTAAAGTAATGAATACTGCGTCATGTACTTCGCATTCGTCGCAACACTTGGTGGCGATTAAAGAGCGGATGGCTTGTTGGTGCAGTCTCAGAATATCAAGGGAGACTTGCTTAAAAATACTTTCGGGCATTTTCTTCTCCTTTCATTCTGTTGTGCGGTTGTTTTGTCTCGATGGGTTGTATTATACGGTGATTTTTTAAATTTGCAAATGATAATTGTTCCTATTATTTAAATAATAAGTAAGGTGTTCATTATTAAAGAAATTAAATTTTAAAAATTTTGTAGAAATTGGGTTTTCTACTCAAAATTGGAGTAATAGCTGGCCAATAGATGAAAAAAGAATAAAGGCCGTCTGAAAAAATCCAGCTATAAAAGGGTATTTCAAAAGCAGCTAAAGTTTTGCTGACTATACATTTCAGACGGCCTTCAGTATGATTCAAGGCGTTTTGATAATTGCAGAAACCACCAACCATGAGCCAACGTCAGATTATCCTCGATACGGAGACCACGGGTCTTTATCCTGAAAACGGCGACCGTCTGGTCGAATTTGCCGGCTTGGAAATGATCAACCGCCAAATGACCGACTCCAACCTTCATTTATATGTCCACCCAGAACGCGATATGCCTGAGGAAGCGGCGAAGGTGCATGGTTTGACGATTGAAGTATTGGAAGCGAAGAATGCGCCGCCGTTTGCCCAAGTGGGTAAACAGATTGCCGACTTTATCCGTGGCGCAGAGCTGATTATCCATAATGCCAAGTTTGACGTCGGCTTCCTGAATATGGAATTCCGCCGCATGGGCTTGCCTTCTATTGAGGAACTCGGTTGCAAAGTCACCGACACGCTGGCCATGGCGCGTGAAATGTTTCCGGGGCAAAAGGCAAGCTTGGATGCATTGTGTAACCGCTTTTCCGTTGACCGCAGCAAACGTGTCTTGCACGGTGCGTTAATTGACTGTGAGCTTTTGGGTGAAGTCTATCTTGCTATGACGCGTCAGCAGTTCGACCTGATGGGCGGCGAGGCGGAAGAAGAGGGCGAAGTCAAACAAACCGTTATTGCGGAAACCAAACGTACGTCGCAGTTAAAAGTTATCAAAGCCAATGCGGACGAGTTGGCCGCACATGAAAAATATTTGGACGATTTGGGCGAAGCGTGTGTATGGCGCAAGGCTGAAACGCCTGATGAGGCCAATGCCGGAGCGTCAGCATGATGCGCTGCAATATCGCTTTGATTCCTGCTGCCGGTGTGGGAGCGCGATTTGGCGCAGGAAAACCCAAACAATATGTTGAAATCAATGGTAAAGCTGTATTGCAACATACCATAGAAATTTTTGAGCAACACCCCCGTATAGATTTAATTGCCGTTATTCTTTCGCCGGAAGATTCGGTTTTTCAGACGGCCTTGTCTGAGAAAGTACGCGTCTTTCGAGTAGGAGGGGCAAGTCGTGCCGAAACGGTACGCAATGGTGTGTCCACTTTATTAAAGCAAGGTTTGGCCGAGGCGCAAGACAATATTTTGGTTCATGATGCCGCGCGCTGTTGCCTGCCTGCTGAAGCGTTAACGCGTTTGCTTGATGAGGCGGGTGAGAATGATGAAGGCGGTATTTTGGCCATACCGGTGGCCGATACGCTCAAGCGCTCAGACGGCACTCATCATATTGATGAAACTGTTGCGCGCGCAGGATTATGGCAGGCGCAAACGCCGCAGCTTTTTCAGACGGCCTTGTTACACCGTGCTTTATCGGTTGATGATTTAAGTGAGATTACGGATGAAGCGTCAGCGGTTGAAAAACTGGGTATCCGGCCGCGCTTGGTGCAGGGCGATACGCGCAATTTGAAATTGACGCTGCCGCAAGACGAATACATTGTCAGATTGTTGCTCAAGGCCGTCTGAACAATCAAAACCCATTATTTAAGGAAACAAACATGAATATCCGTGTCGGACAGGGCTACGATGTCCATCAGTTGGTTGAAGGCCGAGATTTGATACTCGGCGGCGTCAACATTCCGTTTGAAAAAGGCTTGTTGGGTCATTCAGATGCCGATGCGCTGTTGCATGCGATTACCGATGCCCTGTTGGGTGCGGCTGGTTTGGGCGATATCGGCAGTCATTTTCCTGATGCTGCCGCCGAGTTTAAAGATGCTGACAGCCGTGTGCTGTTGCGCGAGGCTTATCAAAGCGTGCAGGAGTTAGGTTGGAAGGTGGTTAATGTCGATACGACCGTAATTGCGCAAAAACCCAAACTCGCACCACATATTCCGGCAATGCGCGCCAATATTGCCGCAGATTTGGGTTTGCCTGAAAACTGCGTGAACATCAAGGGTAAAACCAACGAAAAACTTGGCTATCTGGGGCGTATGGAAGCCATTGAAGCGCAAGCGGCAGTATTGCTGATTAAAACCTAAGAGCTTAAAATTACTTTATTATTCAAACTGAAAGACTGACAACATGGCAACTCAAGACGAACTCAAACGTATTGCCGCCGAAAAAGCGGTGGAATTTGTTCCTGAAAACGAATACATCGGTATCGGTACCGGATCTACCATCAACTTTTTTATCGAAGCTTTGGGTAAAAGCGGTAAGAAAATCAAGGGTGCCGTGTCTACTTCTAAAAAATCCAGCGAGCTTTTGGCGAAATACGAGATTCCAGAAGTTTCGCTGAATGAGGTGATGGGTTTGGCGGTTTATGTTGACGGCGCAGACGAAGTCAACCACGCGCTGCAAATGATTAAAGGCGGCGGCGGTGCGCATTTGAACGAAAAAATCGTGGCCAGCGCATCCGATAAATTTGTCTGTATCGCCGATGAAAGTAAATATGTTTCCCGTTTGGGCAAATTTCCATTGCCGGTAGAAGTGGTTGAAAATGCCCGTTCGCTGGTGTCGCGCAAACTGCTTGCCATGGGCGGACAACCTGAGTTGCGTGTCGGCTATACTACTTTCTATGGCAACCAAATCGTCGATGTTCACGGCCTCAATATCGACCAAGCCCTGAAAATGGAAGACGAAATCAATAAAATCACCGGTGTACTCGAAAACGGTATTTTTGCCCGCGATGCCGCCGATGTGTTGGTTTTGGGTACAGCAGAAGGCGCAAAAGTCATCCTGCCTTGTCAGGATTAATGGAGATTAATCAATCTTAAAGGCCGTCTGAAAGTGCATTAGGTCTTTCAGACGGCCTTCAATTTGGCAAAATATGCAAATCAGTAAAATTATAAAATGGTTGCCCGTTGTTTTATCCGTGTTGGGCGCACTTGGTTACAGCTCACGCGATACTGAGTTGATTCGTACCGGGGTAAGCGTTTCCGCAACATTGGCACAAAGCGACAATATCGGTTTAGAAAAGGTCAATGAATGGCTGGGAGAAAATGTTGTCAAAGCCACATCTGACACCAAAGCCGAAGCTAAACCCAAGCAAGAACAGAAACAAAAACAAAAGTCATCGCGACAAACTTACACATACAACGGAAAAATCATCAAAATCCATGATGGCGATACCATGCATATTATCGATAGCGACGGCCGGAAACACAAAATCCGTATGGCCTATATCGATGCGCCGGAAATCAATCAGGCTTATGGTACGCAATCACGAGACAATCTGATTGATGCTGCATTGAATAAAAAAGCCAAAGTTCGCGTGTTTGAAGCCGACCGTTACCAGCGCGAAGTTGCCCAAGTATCAGTCGGAACGATTGACCTGAATTTGATGCAGATACGGGATGGCGCCGCATGGCATTATGAAAGTTATGCCAAAAAACAACAAAGTAAAACCGCCTATACCGACTATTCGGCCGCGCAAAAACAAGCCAAGGAAAAGCGTAAAGGCTTATGGAAAAGAGACAATCTGCAAGCACCTTGGCAATTTCGCCGTCAAAACCACGAGCAGCAGAACGGTGATAAAAAGCAGTCTGATAAACAATGGTTTGGGATTTGGTAAGTTTTAAGAAAGAGGCAGTCTGAAAACTTTCAGACGGCCTTTAATCATTACGGTTTAGTATAAGACAAGAATGCGTCGGAGGTTTCTGATTAGAATGTAAGGGAAATAAAAGTGTGATGTAATATTTTTAAGAAGGGCAGATATGAAAAAAGACACCGCTAGCTGGTGTCTTTAGTATCTGGCAGAGAGGAAGGGATTCGAACCCTCGATACGCTATTCACGTATACACGCTTTCCAGGCGTGCGACTTAAACCACTCATCCACCTCTCTGTGGACTATTATCCTGACTTGTTATTCAGAATAATGTGAAAACTTGACTGATTGATTTATCAGTGGTGCCCAGGAGAAGACTCGAACTTCCACACCCGTGAGGATACTAGCACCTGAAGCTAGCGCGTCTACCAATTCCGCCACCTGGGCAATTCAAATTTTCTTAAGCAAAGAAGCACCAAATTACTTGGTGCCCAGGAGAAGACTCGAACTTCCACGCCCGTGAGGACACTAGCACCTGAAGCTAGCGCGTCTACCAATTCCGCCACCTGGGCTTTGCTTTATTCTTCAATTTAAGGTAGAGTTGACTACCTGAACTGCGAAGAAGCAGCTATTATATATTTTAAAAAAAGAATGTCAACTATCAAAATGAACAAAAATACTAAATCTTTAAATTTACGAGAAAAAGACCCGTATTTGGAGCGGGAGAAACAACGTTACGCTCATCCGTTGCCCAGCCGTGAATGGGTCATTGAATTATTGAAACAAAAAGGTGTGCCGACAAAAATTGAAGCTTTGGCACATGAATTGTCGATTGCAGAAGATGAATATGAATTCTTCGAGCGCCGTCTGAAAGCGATGGCGCGCGATGGCCAGGTGTTGATCAATCGACGTGGCGCGGTGTGTGCGGCAGAAAAATTGGCATTGGTTAAATGCCGTGTCGAAGCGCATAAAGACGGTTTTGGTTTTGCCGTGCCGCTTACGCCGACAGACGAGGGCGATTTCGTTTTGTATGAGCGTCAGATGCGCGGCGTGATGCACGGAGATATTGTTACTGTGCGTCCTGCCGGTATCGACCGCAGAGGCCGTCGCGAAGGTACGGTTTTAGATGTGGTGGAGCGTGCGCAGTCTAAAGTGGTCGGCCGTTTTTATATGGATCGCGGCGTGGCCATTTTGGAGGCCGAAGATAAGCGTTTGAGCCAAAGTATCGTGTTAGAGCCTGAAGGCGTGGCGAAATTTAAACCGCAATCCGGCCAAGTGATTGTGGCTGAAATTGAGACGTATCCTGAAGCGCATCGTCCTGCTGTGGCTAAGCTGATTGAAGTGTTGGGCGATTATGCCGACAGCGGTATGGAAATCGAAATCGCTGTACGCAAGCACCATTTGCCTCATCAATTCAGCGAAGCATGTGTCAAAGCTGCGAAAAAAATTCCCGATCATGTGCGTAAAACCGACTTGAAAGGGCGCGTGGATCTACGCGATTTGCCTCTGGTAACCATTGACGGCGAAACTGCGCGGGACTTTGACGATGCGGTTTTTGCCGAAAAAATCGGCCGTAATTACCGCTTGGTGGTGGCGATAGCTGATGTCAGTCATTATGTCCGCCCTGATGACGCGATTGATGTAGATGCTCAAGAACGCAGTACCAGCGTGTATTTCCCGCGCCGTGTGATTCCAATGCTGCCAGAGAATTTGTCCAACGGCATCTGCTCGCTCAATCCTGATGTCGAACGCCTGTGTATGGTGTGCGATATGGTGATTACTTATGCCGGCAATATCAAGGAATACCGTTTCTATCCGGCAGTAATGCGTTCGCATGCGCGACTGACTTACAATCAAGTTTGGGACTGGATTTCAGACGGCCGGGATCATCCGTTTAAACCGCAAATTGATACTCTGTATAAATTATTCAAAATCTTGCAGAAAAAACGTTTCGAGCGTGGCGCGGTTGAATTTGAGAGCGTTGAAACCCAGATGATTTTTGACGACAACGGTAAAATCGACAAGATTGTTCCCGTTGTCCGCAACGATGCGCACAAGCTGATTGAAGAATGTATGTTGGCGGCGAATGTTTGCGCGGCAGAGTTCTTGCTGAAAAACAAACATACGGCTTTATTCCGCAATCACTTGGGCCCGACTCCCGAAAAACTGGCTACTTTACGCGAGCAGCTTGGTTTGCTGGGGCTGAGTTTGGGCGGCGGCGATAATCCGACACCGAAAGACTATGCTGCGCTTGCCGAGCAATTTAAAAACCGTCCGGACGCGGAACTGTTGCAAGTGATGATGTTGCGTTCTATGCAGCAGGCGGTTTATGAGCCGCATTGCGACGGCCACTTTGGTTTGGCTTATGGTGCATATGCACACTTTACTTCGCCTATCCGCCGTTATCCCGATTTGACAGTACATCGTGCCATCAAGGCTGTATTGAACGGACAAACTTATCAGCCTAATAAAACCTGGCAGGCATTGGGCGTACATACCTCGTTCTGCGAGCGTCGTGCCGATGATGCCAGCCGCGATGTGGAAAACTGGCTGAAAACTTATTATATGCGCGATAAAGTCGGCGAAGTCTTCAGTGGCAAGATTTCGGGCATGACCAGCTTCGGTATTTTTGTAACCTTGGACGATATTCATATCGACGGCTTGGTACATATCAGCGATTTGGGAGAGGATTATTTCAACTTCCGTCCTGAAATTATGGCGATTGAGGGCGAACGCAGCGGTGTCCGTTTCAACATGGGCGATACGGTCACTGTAAAAGTTGCGCGTGCCGATTTGGATACCAGCAAGATTGATTTGACCTTAATCAGCGGCGGTTCAGTCGGTAAGAAGCGCGGTGGTAGAAAAGCAAAACCTGTGAGTAAGCCGACAGCTGCTGACAAGCCTGTCGAAAAGCGTAAGCGTAAACTTTCGGCTAAAGAAATCGATGAAGCGTTGGCTGCTCCCGTGAAGGCAAAGAAGGGTAAGGTAAAAAGCAAACCTGCCTCCAAGCCTGCCAAGCCAAGCAAACCTAAAGCCGCAGGCAAGAAAAAAGCGCAGGCGAAAATAGCTTCCGTCAAAGCCGGGCGTAAAAATAATGCTCAAGGCAAAAGCGTGAAGATTAAAGTGAAGAAAGTAGCTAAGAAATAAGCTGTATTCAATTCAGGCCGTCTGAAAAGTTTCAGACGGCCTGAATTCGTGATTTACGAATAAAACTAAGGATAAATAAGATGATAAAACTGTACGGTATTCCCAATTGCGATACGGTTAAAAAAGCGCGTAGTTGGTTGGTGGAAAATGGAATCGAGTTTGAGTTTGTAGATTTTAAGAAAAACGCCCCGACTGCCGAATTGATTGATAGCTGGCTGGAGCAGGTAGCTTTGGAAATTTTGCTCAATAAAAGAGGCACGGCTTGGCGCAAATTGGATAAAGATGCGCAAGAATCTGCCGCCACAAAAGAAGGGGCGATTGCTTTGATGGTAGAAAATCCCAGCATCATCAAGCGACCTGTATTGGTCAAAGAAGGACAGGTTCATGTCGGATTTTCAGTAGAAGCGTATCAGGAAATTTTCGGATAAGGCATTTTTAGGTTTTTAGGCCGTCTGAAAAAGCAAGCCTCGAAAAAATACGTTACAATACGCGCTTTGAGCCTGTTTTCAGGATTTTAAGATTTTTGCGGCAGCATTTTCCGGCTGCCGCGCCAAACTTTTCTTTCGGATAAATATGTTCCATATTGTTGAAAAATATAAAACACCCGCCCAGATTATTTTAGGTGTCATCGGTCTGACCTTTATCGGATTCGGTGCCAATAACTTGTCTTCGCCGGGTTCTGATTACATTGTCAAAGTCGGGGATGAGAAGGTCAGCGAGCATGCTTTACAGATTGCGATACAAAATGAGCAGGCTGCCGGCAATAATGCGCCTTCGCGTGATGCTATATTCCAATCTTTATTGCAACGTGCTTATCTGAAGCAGGGCGCCAAGCTGATGGGCATCGCTGTATCTCAGGAACAAATCAAGCAAGTTATCGTGGATGATCCGAATTTCCATGATGCTTCCGGCAAATTCAGTCAGGATTTGCTCAAGAAGTATTTGGATCAGCGCAAAATGACCGAGGATCAGTTTGTTGAAGATATCCGCGAACAGTTCCAGTTGCAAAATCTGTTGAATTTGGTGCAAAACGGTGCGTTGGTCAGCGATGAGCAAGCGCGTCAGTTGATTAACCTGACCCAAGCCACCCGTACCATCCGTTCATTTACGTTCAGCCCTGAAGCATTTGCGGCACAAGTAAAAGTAGATGATGCGGCTTTGCAAAAGTATTATGAAGCGCATAAGAAAGATTACTTGATTCCTCAAGCCGTTAAGCTAGAATATGTGGCTTTGAACATCAAAGATTTGGCTGACAAGCAAACCGTCAGCGCGGAAGAAGTACAAAAAGCTTACGACAGTAAAAGCGTAGATTTGTCGCCAAGAGCCGAAATTGCGCATATTTTCATTCCTGTTATGCCTAACGGAGATGAAGCAAACAATGCGGAAATTAAAGCAGAAGTGGACAAAATGGCTTCAGAGCTCAAAGCGCACCCAGATGCTTTTGTCGAACTGGCAGCCAAGTACTCCAAAGATTTGTCCAGCAGCAACAAAGGTGGCAATTTGGGCTACCTGAGCAAAAGCGGCGGTAGTGGCTTTGGACCTGAATTCGATAAAGCGGCGTTTGCATTGGGCAAAGGCGAAGTCAGCGATACCGTTAAATCATCTTTGGGTTATCACGTTATCAAAGTTTTGAATGTCGAAGCTGAGCCGACTTTGGAACAAGCCAAAGCGCGTATCGAAGTAGCCTTGAAACTGAAAAAAGCAGCTTCTGCCTTTAATGCTGCGAAAGAAAAACTGGGTGAAGATACCTTTAATGATCCATCTTCTTTGGCAAAAGCAGCCGCCAATTCAGGTTTGAAAGTGGAAAGCCTGGATGAATGGGTAACCAAAGCAGGCGCGAAAGAAGCCGGTTTGCCTGAAACGTTGATTAATGCGGCGTTTAGTGATGATGTACTGAAGAAAAAACACAATTCTGAAGTGATCGCCATCAACAATGATACCGTTTGGGTCATTCGTGCGAAAGAAGTGCGCGAAGAGAAAATCGCACCATTTGCGGAAGTTAAAGACACTGTCCGTGCAGCATATCTGCGTTCTGAAGCCGCCAAACTGGCAGAGAAAAAAGCCCAGGAAACTTTGGCCGCATTGAAAGCCGGTAAAGCTGCCGATGTTCAATGGTCGCCTGTTTCTCAATTGAGCGCACAAGATGCACGTAAAACCATGTCTCCGGAGGCTTATGCAGCTTTGCTGAAAGCGCGTCCTGTCGGCGGCAAACCTGCGTATACATTGTTGGAAGGTATGCCTGCACCGGTGATTATGGAAGTTCAGAGCGTTTCTGCTCCTGAAAATGCCGATTCACAGATTCCTGCTGCCAAACAGGCTTTGGTTCAGCAGCTTTCTGCCAATGTGTTCGATAATTTACTCCAGTATTTGGGTAAGAAAATCGATCGTAAGCAAGGTGCACAGCAAGTTAATAATGCTGCCGAATAAGCAGAGTATTTGAGTAGGGCAGCCGGATGAATTCCGGCTGTTTTCTTATTTTTAGCTATCTTTTTAAAAGGCCGTCTGAAATCATGAGTAAAAATCCTGATGCCTTTGTCCGCTTGATTGATGCATTAAAAATCCTGCCTAATGTCGGCCCGAAATCCGCTCAACGCATGGCTTACCAGCTTTTACAGTACAAACGCGAAGAAGCGCAGGAGTTGGTGGATGCTTTGCAATTTGCCTTGAGACAGGTGCAGCATTGTCGGATGTGTAACACATTTTGCGAAGGCGATTTGTGTGAAATTTGTGCGGATGAAAAACGTGAGAAAAGCCGCTTGATGATTGTGCATATGCCGGCGGATGTTTCCAGTATGGAGGCGGCTAATTGCCATGATGGCCTGTATTTTGTTCTGATGGGGCAAGTCAGTCCGGCGCAGGGCATGGATATTTCGGCAGTAGCGTTAGATAAACTGGTTGCCCGTTTGCAGGCGAGTGATATTGAGGAAATTATCATTGCAACCAACTTCACAGCTGAAGGTGACGCGACAGCGTATGTATTGGCGGAATTGTTTAAAAATCTTCCTTATAAAGTCAGCCGGTTGGCAAGGGGAATCCCTTTAGGCGGCGAGATGGAATATGTGGATGCCGGTACTTTGGCTCAGGCTGTTTACGACAGAAGAAATATCCAATCTTAAATGCCAATATAAAAAGGCCGTCTGAAAATCTTTCAGACGGCCTTTTTATCGATTAAATCAGATTATTTGCAGCTGACGCCTTGAATTTGAGGCGTATCGCCGTTGCCGACTTTGAATGCGCATTTGGTTGCGCTGCTGCCGGATACGGTAACAACACCGTTTCCGCTGTTGAGGCTGACAGGTTCTTTTACACCCATGCCGACAGCAGTAGCTGCCAGTTTTTGAACATCGGCGTCGGAGTAAGCGGTATTGTTTGAACTGATTTTGATTTCTTTGGCGGCATATGCATTGAGGCTGAATGACAAACCTACAGCTACGGATACGAGAGCCAAGAATTTCTTGCTGTTCATTAGTGTATTTCCTTTTTGATGGTGACAAAGTGTGTTACAGCTTCAGAATAAGGGTGATTGGCCGATTGTGCAAGTTTTTCGGCGGAATTTACGGGAAGATACATGGTTTTACATACACTTTATCCCTGAATACTACATCAGTCGGGCAATCGGACGACCTGTCGGTTTTACGGTACAATAAGCCTTTTTTGACAAACGAATGAGGCATTTTTGAATGGCTTCTTTAGAAACTTGGATAGGCTTGCGCTATTTGCGTGCGAAAAAACGCAACGGCTTTATGTCATTTATTACCATGATTTCAATCGCCGGTATCGCCTTGGGCGTAACGGCGCTTATTGTGGTGCTATCAGTGATGAACGGATTTCAGAAAGAGATACGCGGTCAATTGTTGAACGTGGCGCCTCATGCGGAAATCGGCTATTACGATGTCGGTAGTGCGCCGGATTGGCAGAATTTGCGCGAATTTGTAAAAGGCAAAAAGGAAGTGTTGGCCAGCGCGCCTTATGTTTCCGATCAGGCTTTACTTGCCAACGCCGGTGAAGTGCGCGGTGTGCAGATACGCGGTATTTTGCCGTCTGAAGAAAAAAATGTCGTCGATTACGGCAAAGATATGCCGGCCGGCAGTTTTGACGATTTGAAGCCGGGCGAGTTTGATATTATTTTGGGTCAAGGGCTTGCTGAGGCATTGGGAACGGAGATTGGCGGCAAGGTTACAGTGATTACACCAGAGGGTAACGTTACCCCTGCCGGCGTAGTACCGCGCTTGAAGCAGTTTAATGTAGTCGGTGTGGTAAAGACAGGTGTTTATGAAGTCGATAATACCTTGGCCATGACGCATATCAAGGATGCACAAGTCTTGTATCGACTGGGAGAAAATGTCGGTGGGCTGCGTTTGCGACTGGCTGATCCGCAGAATGCACCATCTTTCATTGCCAAGTTGATTCCTGATGCTAAAAAAGATGAAGTATGGGTGCGCGACTGGACGTTTAATAACCGCAGCTATTTTGAAGCCGTTGAGTTGGAAAAACGCATGATGTTCATCATTTTGACACTGATTATCGCGGTTGCTGCGTTTAACCTCGTCTCTTCTTTAGTTATGGCGGTAACGGAAAAACAAGCCGATATTGCGATTTTGCGCACTTTGGGTTTATCCCCGGGCGGCGTCATGAAGATTTTCTTGGTACAGGGTGCTTTCGCGGGGTTCTTTGGTACGCTTGTTGGTGTCGTATGCGGTGTATTGCTGGGTTGGAATGTCGGCAAGATTGTCGCGTTTTTTGAAGACCTGTTCGGCGTACATTTGATTAACTCGCAGGTTTATTTCATCGATTACCTGCCTAGCGATGTGAATTTAAAGGATGTCGCCGTTATTGCCTGCATTTCGCTTGGCTTGGCATTTATTGCCACACTGTATCCGAGCTGGCGTGCTGCAAAAACCCAACCTGCGGAGGCTTTGCGTTATGAGTAAGACAATTTTGAAATGTACTGGCGTTGGCAAAAGCTATAATGACGGCGCATTGAATGTACAAGTGTTGAATCATTTAGATTTTGAAGTTGCCGAAGCGGAAAGCGTGAGTATCATCGGTTCGTCAGGCAGCGGTAAATCTACATTGCTGCACCTTCTCGGTGGCTTGGATATGCCGTCTGAAGGCAAGGTAATATTGATGGATCAGGATTTGGGCGGTTTGAGCCAAAAACAGTTGGGCGAGTTGCGCAACCGTTATTTGGGCTTTGTGTATCAGTTCCACCATCTATTGCCTGAGTTTTCTGCTTTGGAAAATGTCATGATGCCGCTTTTAATCGGCAAAATGCCCAAGGCAATGGCTGAGGAGAAGGCTGTAAAGATGCTGGAAAAGGTTGGCTTGGACAAGCGTATGCTGCATCGTCCGAGCGAACTTTCCGGCGGCGAGCGTCAGCGTGCGGCGATTGCCCGTGCTTTGGTTAATGAGCCTAAATGCCTGTTGGCGGATGAGCCGACGGGGAACCTTGACCGTAAAAATGCGCAAAATGTGCTGGACATGATGCTGGATTTGAAACGCGAATTGAACACCAGCCTGATTGTGGTGACCCATGATGACGAGCTGGCTGAGCGTTTCGACAGGGTAATGACCATGAAAGACGGCAGTCTGCAAGTGTTGCAATAAGGTTATTATTTCAGGCAAATATTTTATGCTTTGAACGGTATAATAGAGGCCGTCTGAAAAATAGGTTTTCATTTATGGAAACGCTGTTTTTCAGACGGCCTTTCTTTTTTCCGTATCAATCAATCCTGAGCCATGAATCCGACCGACTCTATCCTTTCCTCTGCCGCAGATGCGGCCATAGCGTTTTTCCGCCGCCACGAAGTACAGGGTGCATCCGTTATTGAGCCTTATGTGGTTCGACTGTTTGCAGCTTTGCAAAATGGGCATTCGTTTATTTACTTGGATAAAGCGGATGTTGATGCCTTAAGTAACTTGCCGAATTTGGTCGGCAATGTGGACAAACCGCTTATCCTGCAAGGCCGGAAATTGTTTTTAGGGCGGATGTGGCAGTTGGAGCATGATTTGGCTGTCGAAATCAAACGGCTGGCAAGTGCCGAGGCGGAAGAAGTGAATTTCATGGCGGCTTCAAAAAGCCTGAGCGACTGGTTTGATACTAAAGACAGCAAAGAGCAACGGGATGCTGCTGCTTTGGCCTTGCTGCAAAACTTTATGCTGATTACCGGCGGGCCGGGTACGGGGAAGACGACGACTGTCGCAAAGCTTTTGGGTCTGATTTGCAATAACAGTACGAAGCTGCCCCGTATCGCGTTGGCGGCGCCGACGGGCAAAGCGGCTGCGCATATGGCACGGGCTTTGCAGCGTGCTTTGGACGGTTTTGATTTGTCTCCGAGCGTCAAAGCGCATTTGGAAAACTTGGAAGGGCAGACTGTTCATCGTTTGTTGAAACTGCGTCCGCCGCAAATGCGCCCTGCGTTTAATCATGAATATCCGCTTGCTTTGGATGTTTTGGTGGTGGATGAGGCCTCAATGTTGGATTTGCCGCTGGTGTTGGATTTGTTGCGTGCCGTGCCGAGCGGTTGTCGTTTGGTGTTGCTTGGCGATGAAAACCAGTTGCCGTCGGTTGGTCTGGGTGCCGTATTGGCGGCGTTGTCGCGTCCGACAGCTTTGGATAAAGAAACTGCTGAAAAGTTGGAAGTTTATCTGCCCAATCATGGTTTTGAGATTAAAGAGCGGCCTCAGGCTTTATCGCAAAACAATGCCAAATTGACGTTCAGCCACCGGTTTGGTGCAGACAGCGGTATCGGCTGTTTGGCAAGGGCGGTGGTATCCGGGGAAAAGCAAACTGCGGTCGAACAGTTTGACAAGTTCCCCAAAGAATTGGAAATGAAATCAGGCCGTCTGAAAGAGCAGGTCGCCTTGCTGTATCAAAAGCAACAGGATTATTGGCAGGCTGTGGCAGAGAATAATGTTGCACTCGCTTATGGTCATGCGGCCGATGTGGTGGTATTGGCGGCTTGGCGGCAGGATGCGGATGATTTGAATCAGGCTTATCAAGAATACTTGCAACGACAAGGTAAGGTTTCGGGCGAAATGCCTTGGTTTGCCGGACAAATCATCATGATTACGCACAATGATTACATGCTGGAAGTGTTTAACGGCGACATCGGGCTGATTATGAAAGATGAAGAATCGTTGAATGGTTTGTCTGCCTATTTTCCTGAGAAAGATGGATTCAAAAAAATTGCCATCAGCCGTTTGCCTGATTTTGAATCGGCTTTTGCCATGACGGTGCACAAGAGCCAAGGTTCGGAATATCGGGAAGTATGGCTGTTGCCCCCGTCAGTGCCCGCAACAACGGAAAGCGAAGAGGAAGCCCGAGGTTTGGATAAGGCTCTGCTTTACACAGCCATTACTCGTGCGCGTGAACGTTTTGTGTTTTGGGGAAATGCGGAGGAATTGTGTCAGGCTGTGGGATGCCACCAAAAACGCAGGACGGCATTGGCCGATGCTTTGGAATGGCAGTTTGAACAGCCTGATGAGCAGGCTTCCGTTTGACCTGAATCAAGAGGCCGTCTGAAAGAGGATAAAGCGTTTAAATCTGCTTGACTGATTACACTAATTTACATACGATAAAAATTATTAGTAAATAAAATGAATGATTTATACAAAATTCATAGTTTTGTACGCTTTATCGAATACTTCACTTTCAATACCTTCTTTTGGAGAGTCGGCATGAAATTTCAAACCAAACTGATTGCAACCTGTATTTTATTGGCTTCATCGTCTTATTCTTTGGCAGAAAATGCTGATGGCGGACGTGATGCGGCGGCTTTGTCCACCACCAACGATTACGTCAATTCCGGCAGTATTATTCGAAAAGACGACGATAAAATCAGTATTTTCAATGATTTGTTGACTGTGAATGGTGGCTTGCGCGTGCGTGCGGATACCAAAGATATCAATGCCAACAACAGCAGCATCAATCCGACGCCTGAAGACACCAATGCCAACTTTAATGCAGAGTTTTGGTTACGCGCGAAACTGTACAAAGATTGGAAATTGGTTGCGCAAATCGAGCCGAATATTGATTTGGAAACCGGTAAGTTCAACGGCGATCATGATGTTCCGGTGAATAAACTGTATGCCGAAGGTACTTTGTACAACAATATTAAAGCGCGTGTCGGTAAATTTGGTGCGTTCTCTTCATACGGTCGCGTATGGGATACCGAAGTAACCGGCGGCGAAATTTTCTTCGACAATAAAACCCTGCCTACTAAAATCTATGCGGGTCGCCGTACTGGCAATCTGAACGACAACGCATGGGGCATTGGCGGCCGTCGCAGACATTTTGCCGCGGTTCAAAGCATGTTGCCTGTGAATGAGAATATCAACGTCGGCGCAACCGTTAGCTACATGAAAGACATCGATGTACGCGGTGCGAAGAAAAATGCGGTCTTCGGAGAAATCGGTACGGACATCAAGTTTAATGATGATTGGTATTGGATGGCAGCAGTCAGCAAGTCCAATATCAAAGCCTATAATGATGCCGGACAAAAAATCAAAAATGATGGCGTGTTCACTGAAGTACGCTATAAATTGGCCGACTGGAACGTCCGCAATTCTTACGATGTATTCTTGAACTACCGCCGTGTCGGTTCGTTGTCCGGTGTCTCTTCCGTTGAGGATTACAGCAAAAACGTCCAAGGCGTGCAAATCGGTGCGACCTATATTCCTTGGAAAAACTGGAAACTTAAAGGCTTCTATTTGGCCGGCAAACAGGTTACGCCTACTGTCGGCACGGATAAGCAGGACGTAAACGTTATTCGTGGTCAGTTAGAATATAAATTTTAATCATCACAAATAAAAAACAGGCAGGATGTCCTGCCTGTTTTTAGTTTTCAGACGGCATGGATATAGGGCCGTCTGAAACAATGGATAAAACGCTTTACCAGCTATCGCGCTTCATACGGTCAAGCTGGCGACGGTCGCGTTTGGTTGGGCGTCCGTCCGGATAAGCAGCACTGATGCGGCTGGCTTGGTCGAGCTGTTTTTGAGCTTCGCGTTCGGCAGCCGTTTTCATGTCTTCTTCGTAGAGTAAACGCGCTTCCGGTGCCGGTCGGCGTTGATGATTGAGCGCGGCAACTTTGAATTTATAGGGCAGGGAGTTCAAAGTCATGTCGATGGTGTCGCCGGCAGAAATATTTTTGCTGTTTTTCACCTTTGAGCCGTTTACCAAAACCCTGCCCAGCTCAATATGTTTTTGTGCCAGCGCACGGGTCTTGAAAAAGCGCGCGGCCCACAGCCATTTGTCCAAGCGCATGGACGAATTGTCATGATCGTTTTTCATAGCCTGTTTGAAATGATTGAACTGAATTGAAGTTTATCATAAGATACGGCACTTCATTCATTTAGTGCAGATATACTATTTCTTTGTTAAAGGCCGTCTGAAAGATTTTTTATTGCAAAAGATGGCAGTTTCCCTTTGAGAAATGCTGTCAAATACGTCTGATTAGCGTATCATGTCAGCAACCGTTACCGAGAGCTTTGTTTTATGAAACCCGTTTTTTTGGACTTCGAACAACCCATCGCCGAATTAACCAATAAAATCGACGAGTTGCGATTCGTACAAGATGAATCTGCCGTTGATATTTCCGACGAGATTGCCAGACTGCAAAAGAAAAGCAGCGAGTTGACCAAGTCGATTTTCAGCAAGCTGACTCCGGCTCAAATTTCACAAGTGTCCCGCCATCCGCAACGTCCTTATACTTTAGACTATATCAACGGTATTTTTACCGATTTTGAAGAGTTGCACGGCGATCGCCATTATTCTGACGATCATGCCATTGTCGGCGGTTTGGCACGTTTCAACGGCCAAAGCGTGATGGTTATCGGCCATCAAAAAGGCCGCGATACCAAAGAAAAAATCCGCCGTAATTTCGGTATGCCACGTCCTGAGGGTTACCGTAAAGCACTGCGCTTGATGCAGACTGCCGAAAAATTCAATATTCCGGTCATGACCTTTGTCGATACCCCGGGCGCGTATCCGGGCATTGGCGCAGAAGAACGCGGCCAGTCTGAAGCCATCGGCCGTAATTTATACGAACTGACCCGTCTGCATGTGCCAGTATTGTGCACCATCATTGGCGAAGGTGGTTCAGGTGGCGCGTTGGCAGTGGCTGTCGGTGACTACGTCAATATGCTGCAATACTCGACTTATTCGGTAATTTCTCCCGAGGGTTGCGCCTCTATTCTTTGGAAAACTGCTGAAAAAGCAGCAGATGCCGCGCAAGCATTGGGTATTACCGCCAAACGCCTGCAAGAGTTGGATGTCATCGATAAAGTAATTGATGAGCCTTTGGGCGGCGCACACCGTGATTTTGAAACCACGATGAAAAACGTCAAAACCGTTTTGGAACAGCAATTAAGCGAAGCGCAAAGCATGACCATGCCTGACTTGCTTTCTCGCCGTTTTGACCGCATCATGGCTTACGGTAAATTTACCGATAAATAAGTTTGACAGTTGAAAAAGCAAGCAGATGTCGCTGCTTGCTTTTTTTGTGTTCAATTTTTGAGTAATTCACAATTTCAGGTCGTCTGAAATGTCGCAAGTATCCCCTGATTCCCTATTTAAAAGTTTTCAAGCAGCTTTTCCTGATTTACCGAGCCATACTGTTGTTGAAGTTGGCTTGAGTGGCGGATTGGATTCTGTCGTCCTGCTGCATCTTTTGCATCGGATGCGCGAATTTCGCTATTTTGATTTGCGTGCCGTCCATGTTCATCATGGTTTAAGCACCAATGCCGACAGTTGGGCAAAATTTTGTCAGGATTATTGTCAGCGTCTGAATGTTGCCTTGCGAGTGTGCCGTGTCAATGTGGAAAAACAAGGAAAAGGTTTGGAGGCTGCGGCCAGGGCTGCACGATATCAGGCATTTTCAGACGGCCTGAAGAAAATCATTGTTTTGGCCCATCACCGTAATGATCAAATCGAAACATTTATGTTGTCGGCTGTGCGTGGGGGCGGATTGCGCGGTATGGCGGCCATGCCGGTATGGCGTGATTTAAATGAAGAGATTCAAATTTGGCGGCCGCTTTTGGCATTTTCCCGTCAGGAATTGGCTGAGTATGCGCAACAATGGGGATTGTCTTTTGTTGAAGACGAAAGTAATGAAGACTCCGGCTATTTACGCAATTGGATGAGAAGTCAGGCTTTGCTGCAATGGCAGCAGCGTATTCCGAATTTTGAGCAGCAAATTTGTGCTAATGTTCGATTATTGCAGGAAGATTTGCAGCTTTTAGATGAATTGATTGAGTCTGAATACCAGCGCATCAGTCCAAACGGAATATTCAGCATCAGTCTGTGGAGGCAATGTATGCCGCTTTTGCGTCGTCGGCTGCTTTGGTATTTTTTGCGAAAGCAAACGGAATCATTGCCTTCTTATCACAGTATTGCCGATTTTGCCCGAGTATTGGAAACCGCAGATCAGGCGCAGTTGAATTTACCAGACGGAGAACTGGTCGCATATCGAGATAAGCTGTTTGTTTGTCAGGAAAGTGAGTTTCAAAAACTGCCTTGGTGTAATGGTAGCGAAGTTCGAGGCCGTCTGAAAGATATTTTGTTGGAAAACGGTTTCGTTTTATTACCCTTTAAGGGAGGTTTGTCAGAAGAGGAGTTGGAGAAGCCGGCGGTACTTAGAAGTGTGGCCAAAGGTGATGTGATTCAGTTTGGACAGAGGGAAAAATCAGTCGAAAAACTATTGCAAGAGTGTCATATTATGCCACTCGTCCGTAAATATTGGCCGATTATCCTAAGTATGGGCAACAAGTGCCTTGCTGTTGTTAATCTTCGGGTGGGAAGCGATGTTCGAATGGAACAAGGTTATTTACCTGTTCATGAAAAGTTAGCCAAATATATAGCAAAAGATAAAGTGGTTGACTCTAAGTTTAGTAACTATTAGTAATTAAACTACTTTTATTAAGCCCATGTATATCAAGAAATATAGTCAATGTTAGAGTATCTATACGAATAAACTTTGGCAATTGAGTGTAATTTCGTGGAACTATTTCAAAGCGTTACTGTCTTTACTGTGCACAGCACGCTTTACTATTTTTGGTTTAAAGCAGTAAAACGATTAAAGGTTGAATATGAACGATCGCCAAATAGATCAAGTTTTGGTGGAGCGCGCACAGAAAGGTGACCATAAGGCATTCGAGATGCTGATGTCCAAGTATCAGCGTCGGCTAAACAGACTGATTTCCCGTTTTATTCAGGATGAGCATGAAGTGCACGATGTAACCCAAGAGGCAATGATTAGGGCTTATCGTGCATTGGCAAATTTTCGTGGAGAAAGTGCATTTTATACATGGCTGTACCGTATCGGTATCAATACGGCAAAGAATTTCCTGACCACTTCGGGTCGTCAGTTTTTTGTCAGCTCGGAAGCGGCCAATGAGGAGGGAGATGTTCTTGATTTAACCGATCAGATTGCGGATTACCATACGCCGGAAGCTGAAATGATGAATCGGGAAATCTTGCAGACCGTCGAAGCAAGCATTGCGCAACTGCCAGACGATATGCGTCAAGCCATTACGCTTAGGGAAATGGATGGCTTGTCTTACGAAGAAATAGCTCGGGTAGTGGATTGTCCGATAGGTACTGTACGTTCGCGTATTTTCAGAGCGCGTGAACTGATTGCAAAAGATTTGCGGCCGCTGTTGGATACTTCTGAAGATCAAAGGTGGTAATAAAAATGAACGACAAAACAAATAAAGCATTGGAGTATGTGTCTGCATTGATGGACGGTGAAGCATTGACTGATGAGATGCTGGATGCCGTATTGGCAGACGAGGAAGCTATGCGCGCTTGGCATGAGTACCACATTATCGGCGACTGTATCCGTCAGGGTGCGGTGGCGAGTGTTGCCGGTGAAACCATGCAAAGCAAAGCATTTACAGTGCCTCAAGCCGAAGCTGAAGGCAAACAGGAAAAATATTCTCAGCGTGAAGCGGCCAATAGCGGTTTCTTCAAATTTTTCGCAGCCACTGCCAGTGTGTGTGCGATTGCTGTTGCAGTATGGCAATTTACACCGCAAACTTCTCGTGACGCTATGCCGGTTGCAGAGAAGTCTAATACTCAGCCTGCCCAAAATATTATTCCGGTAAGCGGTACGCCTGTTGATAAAGCAGCTTCTGAGCCTGGCGAGACTGTTGTGCCGAATGCGGCAAAAAACGGTAAACTTGAAAACCGTCCGACTGTCCGTACTGAGCAAAAAAATGATCAACAGACTGTTGTGCAGTAAAAAATGAAATTATGTGAAACCCTTGCTTCATTGCAAGGGTTTTTTATTTTCGTAGCAAAACCGTCAGGCCGTCTGAAAGCATAGCTTCAATGAAGTCAAAACAGTTATAATGCGCTCCATGAAACTGATTACCTCTGCTCAAAACGAACAGCTCAAACATTTATTCCGTCTGCTGACGCAGGCCAAAGCAAGGCGCGAAAGCGGTGAAACCGTATTGGAAGGCGTACATCTGCTGCAAACTTATTTGCAAAGCAGCGGTACGCCCAAACAGGTTTACCTGCCTGAAAAGAAACAGCAACATCCTGAAATTCAAGAAATTACGGCACAGTTGGATGAGGGATTGATTACCTGGGTCGGTAACGAAGCGCTATCTAAAATCACCAGCCTGACCGATGCCGATGATGTGATGACTTGGATTGATATTCCGAAGCAAACTGGTTTGCCTTCAGACGGCGATTGCGTGGTATTGGAGCGGGTACAAGACCCCGGCAATGCAGGGACAATTTTGCGCAGCGCAGCGGCGGCCGGAGTCAGGCAAATCGTGTGCGGCAATGATTCCGTGGATATCTGGTCGCCCAAAGTGTTGCGAGCGGGGATGGGTGCGCATTTTCTGCTGTCTATTTTCAGCCGAGTGGAATTATCCGCTTGGATGGAAACGTATCAGCATCAAATTTGGGCAACTGCCTTGGGCGGTCGCAATATCGGTTTGTATGAAATGGACCTCAGTCAACCTTGTGCTTGGGTATTTGGCAATGAAGGCAGCGGCGTGAGCGAAACGGTAAAAGAGAAGGCTACTGCCTGTGTCAAAATCCCCATGTTGGGGCAAACCGAATCCTTGAATGTCGCGATGGCGGCAACGGTTTGTCTGTTTGAACAAATGCGGCAACGTATCCATGCCTAGGCCGTCTGAAAACAATAATACGATTTTATTTTAAGGAACAAAAATGCAAATACTGACTTTTGATGAAGCGGCACGCAGCCGCTTGATGGAATTGCTGGATGCCAAATCTGAAGCCCATAACACCATGCGTTGTGATGAGGTTCAAGGTTTTATGATGGCTTTATTGAGCGGTCCGGATGCTTTGAATCCGACCAACTGGCTGCCAGAGATTTTGGGTGAGGAATCTTTGTTTGATGCCAAAGAGCGCACCGAAATCGAACGTTTGGTCATGGCAATGGCCGCCGATATGCGCATGAAGCTCAACGAAAAAATCCTGCCTGATCTGTGGTTTTATGAAGATGAAGCCGGTAATCCGGATTTCTACACTTGGTGTAATGCCTACCTTTACGCACTGGATATTGTGCCTACCGATTGGTTTGAAGCAGTCGATCAGGAAGAGTTTGAAGATTTGTTCTATCCGATTATGGCTTTGGGTGGTATCTATGATGATGAGGAAAACGGCGAAGTCATCTTGCATCTGAATGAAAAAGAGCTGACCCAGCTGGAATCTGATTTGCCACATGCCCTGCTGGATATTTACTGGTACTGGCAGGCCATCATCAATAAGCCGCAAACCGTACGCCGTGAAGGCGAAAAAGTGGGGCGTAACGATCCTTGCCCATGTGGCAGCGGTAAAAAGTACAAAGCTTGCTGCGGCAAATAACCAATGAAATAAAAAGGCTGTCTGAATACTTGAAATTCAGACGGCCTTTAATGTTTTGTCTTAGAACAACGAGGCCAACCAAACAAACAGGATGGTCAGTGCGATGGTCAAGGCGCAGCCGATTTTGGCTACGGTGCCGATGATGAAGCCGATAAACGTACCGATACCGACTTTGCCTGCCTGCCAAGTGTCTTTGCGTGCGATAAATTCGCCGATGGCCGCACCGGTCAACGGGCCGAGCAACAAGCCGGGAATGGAGAAGAATGCGCCGACGATGCCGCCGATAAATGCACCCCAAACCGCGGTTTTACTTGCTCCGGTATATTTTGCACCCAATGCCCCTGCCACATAGTCCATCGCAGTACCGAAGACGGCAACGATAGCCAAAAAGGTCAGCGTACCCGAGCCAAACACTTGATAATCGCCGGCATAACCCAACAGCCATGCGCCACCAAACATCAAACCCAATCCGGGTAAGGCAGGGTAAATCGTGCCTAAAATGCCGACAGCAATGGCGATCAAGCCGAGAATGATGAGAACAGCAGTCATGAGGTTCCTTTTAAATTTAAGAGTGTAATAATGGCAGTATTATGGGCACGTTTTGTTATATTTTCATGAGAGATTGTGCAATAAAATGAAAAATTATCCGGAGGCACGCCCAATTAAAATCGATGGATAAATATCTAAGCGAATTATTGTGAATCACGCTCTGAATGATTGAATAAATTTCTATTCAAATATAAAAGCAGGCCTACCAATACGGCTAAGTACACTGCAACCCAATACGCATCTGTATAACCAATAGCCTTTGCCAGCTGCAGGGCAACGAAACCGGCCGCGTAACTGCCGAGCAGGACGACGGAAAATTGCAGGCTGCTGTCGAGTGCGGCGGTGGCGCGGTCGGATTTGTCCATCACCAAGGCCAGTATCACCGGCAGCAGCAGCGTGTAGCTCAGGCTCAGGGCGACGATTTGCGCGGGCGGCAGCCAAGAGCCGACGCGGGCGAGCGTGTCGATGGCAGTCATGGACGCCAAAAGCGGCAGTTGCAGCGCGTAGAGTAGGAACACGAGTTTGCGGCGCGGATAATTGCGCGAAAACCAGCCCGACAGCGGCGTCACAATCAGGCAGGCAACAGGAATACCCACCGCCAGAATTCCGCCCGTCTGCTTCGGGGTGAAGCCCAAATCCGCCAGTTTGGGCACAAAGGTTGCCGCCATAAACGCATACGGTGCGGCAACGGCAAACAGCAAAAACAGCCACCGCCAGCCCGTTTCAGGTTGCTGCCAAAAAGAAACCAGCCGTGCTGCCAATGCCGTCCAATTGCCTTGCTCAGTCGGACTTTCCGGCTCGCGGTAGTACAAGAGTTGCTGCAGCATCAGCAGGCTGAACGCCAGCATCAAGCCCGCAGCCGCCGTCTGTCCGTATTCCTGATACAGCCACAACACCAGCGCGCCGCCGATCATCTTGCCGCCGCGCGCCGCCATCGTCTGAATTACGCCGCCGAAGCCGCGTTCGCGGTGCGGCAGGACGATGCACGACAAACCCAGCATCGCGCAGCCGTACACCGCCGACATCGCCGAGAGCAGTATGCAGCAGGTCAAAAGCAGAGCAAAGTTCTGCGTTATGTCGGTACAGGCCATCAGCCCGAACACTGCCGAAAGCCCCAGCGTCGCCGCCAGCAGCCAGCCGCGAAACCGTCCGAACCGCCCCGCCGGCCGCCGCTCCATCAGTGCGGCAAACAATACCTTCGCCGCTTCGATACTGCCGATTAAATGTATCCAGCTCAGTTGGTTCAGGCTGTAACCGTGATTTTTCAAAATAGCGACTAGCGCGACCAGATAAAAACCGGTTAGCGTGAATTTGTAAGTGCTGCCGCCGATAAGCAGCAGCCAGTCGCGTGAGTTTGGGGAAGTCTGATTGTCGGACATCACATGATTCTTTTGAAGATAAGGCAAATAAAGGAACAAGGCCGTCTGAACATATTGGGTGGCAATACTTGATTTGTATTTAAATAGGTTTAGTATCTTTTCAGACGGCCTTCAACGCTTCTTCTGCGCGAAGCAGGGCGGTTGTTTCATCTGCTTCGACGATGTAGTTCACACCCAGCGCGGGGCCGAGTTTGGACGATTGTTCGCGGAAAAACGCCAGTTGCGCCGCGTCGGGTTCGATAAGGAGCATGGCGGCGCAGCGTTCGGACAGTTGCGGCCGGTGTGCCTTTATCCATTCGATGTAAGTTTTGCGGTCGGCAATGCGCTGTTCATCGCTTACCTGCCGCCGCATCGGGGTGCAGACGGTGGCGAAGCGGGAGGTTTGGTTTAACAGGGTTTCGAATTCGGTCAGCCAGTTGGCGAAGTCGGCGACGTGGGTCAGGTCGGTCAGGTAGATGGTGCCTTCGGGCAGGGTTTTTGCGGGGGTGAAGTAGTGCATGGGATTCCTTTGGGTGTTTTGGAGGAATAAACGGTAGGTCGGGCATAAATGTCCGACCTATGTTTTTTCAGACGGCCTCCATCATTTCAGCTTCATTTAAAACTTCCATTCCGCGCTCACGCCTACGCTTCTGGGGCGTTGGTAGAGTGCGTCTTGGCGGTCGGCGCTGGAAATGAATATGGGGCGGCGGCGGTTGAACACGTTGTCGGCGTAGAGCGAGACGCGGCCTTGTTTGAAGTTGTAGGCGGTGTAGAGGTTGACTTGGTTGTATGCGCTGATTTTGCCTGATTCGGCATTGTCGGCGGCGGAGTAGTAGCCGCCGTAGAAGCGCACGTCGCCGCCGGCTTCCCAGCCTTTGTCGTTCAGGTATTTCACGCCGATGTTGGCGGTGTATTTGGGCGCGCGGCCGAGTTTGTTGCCTTCGATGCCGCTGTCGGGATAGCTTTTAATTTTGGTGTTGAGCAGCCCCAGTCCGGTGGTGAGTTTCAGGCTGTCGGTCGCCTGCCAGTCGGCGGCGAGTTCCGCGCCGTAGGTATGGACTTTTTTGGCGTTGCGGATGACGACGGAGTTGGTACCGAGATAGAAGGGGAGCTGCATGTCGCGGTAGTGGTTCAGGAACAGGTTGCCGGAGAGTTGCAGGCGGCGGTCTGCGCTGCGCCAGCGGGTGTACCACTCGTAGTTGTTCACATATTCGGGTTCATAAGAGTAGGCTACGACAGGGCGGCCGAAGGTGATGCCTGCGCCGCCGGGGTTGTAGCCGCGCGCGGCTTTGATGCCGCTAACCCATTGGTCGGTGGGTTTGAAGGCGATATCAATTTTGGGCAGGAACACGGTCTGGCCTTTGTCCAAATCAAGGTGCAGTGCGCCGCTGCCGCCGCTTCGTTTGTGCGTTTCTTTTTCAAGGCGTGCGGCGGCTGTGATGTCCCATTTTTCGCTGGGGCTGTATGTGGTTTCGGCAAACAGGGCGCGCACGCTGTTGCGGTCGTCAAAGGTGTTGCGGCCGCCGACGCTGCGGATGTCCACCCATTCGTCTTGTTTGCTGCGGAAGTAGTGCAGTCCGGCAAGACCTTTCAGACGGCCTTTGTTTGAAAAATGCAATACCGGCTCCCATTGCAGTTCGCGGCCTTTGAGTTCGGCGGGCACGCCTTGCGGGCTGACGGTCATCGGCAGGTGCAGCCGCTCGTTGTGGTAGCGGCTGTAAACCAGTTTGTTTTCCAGTTTCAGATAGTCGTTAAGCTGCCACGATACATCCCAGATGCCCGATGTCGAGCCGGTTACGAACACGGGTTTTTCCTTTAAAAAACGGCGGCTGGCGGTGTTGCCCATGATTTCGTTTTGCGGCGTGCGCGAACGGATGTGGTTCAGCGTCAGGCGGCTGTAAAAATCGGGATGGTTTTCGGGCGTGAGCAGGAGTTTGAAGCGCACGCTGGTGTTTTCCACGCGGCGCGGGTTGCCGGTCGGCTCGTAGGACATGAACGGCTCATAGCTTTCGCGTTGCTGCCGCTCCGCGCTCAATCTGAAGGCAAGGTTGTTTTTCACAATCGGGCCGGACACTACGCCGGCGATGTTGCGCGTTTTCTGGTTGCCCAAACCCAAGCGCAGCGCGCCTTCCCATTCGTCGGTCGGGTCTTTGGAGCGCATCACCACTGCGCCAGCCACCGCGTTCTGCCCGCGCACATGGCTTTGCGGCCCGCGCAAGACTTCTACCTGCTGCATGTCCCACAGCGACTGCGTGCCGAAGGCGTATTCGTTGTAAGTGGCGGAGCGGCCGTCTATGGACAGGTTCAGGCGCGGCCGCGTGCCCGCAAAAAATGCCACCGCACCGACGGCAGGACCAGAGCCGTCCACGCCGCGCACGGTCGGCAAATCGTTGCCGCTACCCAAGTCCACCGTGTTCACAGTCTGTTTGAGCAGGTCGGTTGCGGAAAGATTGTGGCCGCTGCGGTCGATGTTCGGCGCGGTGAAAACGCGGTTGGACGTGGCGGTTTCAAAGCCGCTGCGATTGGTGCGTTCGCCGGTGACGACGACTTCTTCCAACTGCACCTGTTCCGCATCTTGCGCCGCATCGGCGGCATAAATCCATTCGGAGGCAAAGGCGACGGCAAGCAGCAGCGGCAGGCGGCGGAGGGTGTGTTTCTGCATTTCCTTATCCTTTCAGACGGCATACGTCGGGGTGGATTGAACATCGGGTAATCCAATTGCTCCGTCAGTATGCAAATATTTGTGTTTACACATTTACATAAAATAAACTATTAATGTAAAGTATAAGAAATAAGAAACAGGAATGCAAGTGTTTATCATTCACTTTACTTCCCTTCTTATCTTGTGAATCGCCCAAAAAAATCCCTCTCCTATCCTCTCCTATTTTGAGGAGAAGGTTGGAGGAGGCAGATTCTGTAATCTTCATGAATTTGGCCTGCTAAGCATCCGATAGCCCTCATTCGTAGGGCGGAGCGGAGGGATAAGGAAAGAGGTCGTTTGAAAGCCGCCATATTGCCATTGCCGCCGTGGGGAAATATGATAAGCATCCGACTTGCGGATAACTTTAACGAACCTCCTTTATGAACAAAATCAAAATCTTCTTACCGTCATGACTGCCAGCAAACAACAAACCATCGCCGACACCGCCCGCCGCTTATTCCGCGAACATGGCTTTTCCGCCGTATCCGTAGGCAGCATCTGCGCCGAGGCCAGCGTCAGCCGCGTCACTTTTTACAAATATTACAGCGGTAAAAACGCACTCTTGCAGGAAATTGTTACCGAGCAGAAAAACCGCGTCCGTGCCGAATTTGAAAATCTGCTTGAACGGCAATGCTGCCTCCGCGAAGCCGCCGAGGCTGTGTTTGCCCTGCAAAAACAATCGTTTGAAGAACTCTATTCCGCCGCTTTCCTGCGCGACATTGAAGAGAACACCGATTTGGAGCTGGAGCGATTTTTCCACGAATTGAACGAAGAAAAATACGCTTTTATGCGCGGCTTCTTCCATACTCTACAACAACGCCGCCTGATTCAGCCCGATTTGCCGGTGGAGCTCATTGACCTGTTCATCCGTCAGGCAGATATATTGATGCACCATCCGCAACTGACTGCACTTTATACCGCTGCACCACAAAAGCTGCCGCAGGATATATTGGGGTTGCTGCTGCACGGTTTGTCAGGGAAAGAATAGATAAAAAAGAATAGAAAAAATTTCAAATATGAATATTCAGACGGCCTTTCGGTAAATAGCTACCGAAAGGCCGTCTGAAAATTAAATGGAATTATAAACCGCAGGTTTTAGGTTTGTTTGCCAAAATATTGATGACTTTGCGTTCGGCTTTTTGAGGTTCGATTTTGATTTCGCTTTCGTCCTCTTCGCTGCCGTCGGAGAAACGTTCCGGCATTTTTTCGCTGTCAAACGCCAAGTCGCCGCCGTGTTTCAGGCTTTGACCGCGTTCCAAGCCGACAAAGTCGAAAAGTTCGGTATCGGCCAAATGCGATGGAACGACGTTTTGCAGGGCGGAGAACATAGACTCGATACGGCCGGGGAAGCGTTTGTCCCAATCGCGCAGCATGTCGCCAATGACTTGGCGTTGCAAGTTGGGCTGAGAGCCGCAGAGGTTGCATGGGATAATTGGGAATTGCTTCAGCTCGGCGTATTTGATCAAGTCCTTCTCTTTGACATACGCCAGAGGACGGATGACGATGTGTTCGCCGTTGTCGCTTACCAGTTTGGGCGGCATCGCTTTGAGTTTGCCACCGTAAAACATATTCAGGAACATGGTAGCGAGGATGTCGTCGCGGTGGTGTCCCAAGGCGATTTTGGTGCAACCCAATTCTTTTGCAGTGCGATAGAGAATACCGCGGCGCAAACGGCTGCACAGCGAACAAGTCGTTTTGCCTTCGTCCAACACGCGTTTAACGGTGGAGTAGGTGTCTTCTTCAACGATTTTGTAGGGAACGCCGATACTTTCGAGATAGGTCGGCAATACTTCTTCGGGGAAGCCCGGCTGTTTTTGGTCGAGATTGACGGCGACCAGTTCAAAATCAATCGGCGCGCTGGCTTGAAGCTGGCGCAGGATGTCTAAAAGGGCGTAGCTGTCTTTGCCGCCTGAGAGGCAGACCATGATTTTGTCACCCGGTTCGATCATGTTGAAATCATTAATAGCATCGCCGACGGCGTGGCGTAGGCGTTTGCTGAGTTTGTTGTTTTCTAATTCTTGCTTGGTTTTTTTGGACATGGCTGTTTGTGCTTTGAAATAATAGAAAAATTTAAGGGCGGTATTGTACCGCAAAAGAATAAAGGCCGTCTGAAAAACTGCGCTTGCTTGATTGAAGCGGCGTTTTCAGACGGCCTGACATTTGTGCTTTATTTGGTTTGAAGGGCGGTGATTTTGATTTCAACCTTCCAGTCGGGCGAAGCCAGTTTCGCCTCCACGCAGGCGCGGGCCGGAGCGCGTTCAGGGGCTGTCCATGCGTCCCAGGCTTCGTTCATGGCGGCGTAGTCGTTCATATCAGGCAGATAGATGGTAGCCTCCAAAATATGGGCTTTGTCGGATTGGCATTGCACGAGCCATGAATCGATTTGCGCCAAAACGTTTTCAGTTTGCGCTTTGGCATCGGCTTCAGGATTTTCGGGAACCATGCCGGAGAGGAAAACCAAGCCGTTGGCTACGACGGCTTCCGAATAGCGTTTGCTTGCACCAAGATAGCGGATGTCCATGTTGTCTCCTGATTTCAAAAAGAAGGTATGGTAACATTGCAGTTGTTTACGTTCCACATTTAAGAGAGGCCGTCTGAAAAGGATGGTGGAAAACAATCCATGAGTAAAGCAGAATATCCGGTTACGCAGGCAGTACGTTTTTTACGCAATAAGAAAATCGATTTTGTTCCTTATGTTTACGCGTATGAAGAACACGGCGGTACGGCGCGTTTTGCCGAATGTACGGGCAAGCCCGAGCATCAGGTCATCAAAACGATTGTTTTGCAGGATGAGCATAAAAAAGGCTTGGTTGTTTTAATGCACGGCGACAAACATATTTCTACCCGCAATCTGGCGCGCGAACTGGGCTTGAAACACATCGAGCCGGCAACGGCAGATCAGGCCGCGAAATGGACGGGCTATTTGGTCGGCGGTACGTCGCCGTTCGGTATGAAAACTGCGTTGCCGGTTTATGTGGAAGAAAGCATTTGGGCTTTGGACGAGATTTTTATCAATGGCGGCAAACGTGGGTTTATCGTGGGCATGAAGCCTGAAAACCTGCGGGCGCTCAATCCGCAAGATGTTCATGTTGCAGTAGATTCATAAAGGACTGGAAAACAGATGGAACAATTAAATTTATACGAAGTTTTGGGTGTGTCTCAGGATGCTGATATCAACGTTATCTGCGAGGCTTATGGCAAATTGGTGGCCAATCCGGATATTCAGAAAGATGCGGAGCGGTTTAAAGTCATCGGACAGGCGTTTGAAGTATTGTCTCATCCGGAAAAACGTCTGGCTTATGATGCGGCTATGCAGTACGAGCGTCAGGAAGTCAATACCGACAACTTCACTAATATGGCGACAAATGTGGTCAATACGCCCAACTCTGACGTGAAAAACTATGTTTTTATTGCTTATGTTACATATGCTGTGGGCTTATTAATTTTGTTTACCCCCGTTGTCGGTGTGATTATGGCGTATGTTAAACGCGATGAGGCTCAAGGTACCATTTACGCCAGCCATATCGATTATTTGATTAAGACATTTTGGGTGTCTTTGGTGGGTACGGTTTTGGGAACTTTTACTACACTTATCTTGATTGGTTGGTTGATTCTGTTGGTAACTGCCATTTGGTTTATTTACCGTGTAGTCATCGGACTGATTAAACTGAATGAGGATAAGCCTGTCTCCACTCAAGGATGGTTCTAAAGCATGGCATATTTATTGGCAAGTATCGTTTGCAGCGTGTTGGTTTCCGTATTGCTAAAAGTGGCGCGCAAGCAAAAAATCAATATCGAGCAGGCGGTGGCGGTAAACTATATCGTTGCCGTCACTTTGACCATGCTGGTGTTAAAGCCTGATTTGAGCAATCCGCAGGTATTTTTACCGACTTGGTGGCTTTTTGCGGCCTTGGGCATATTGTTGCCAACTGTGTTTGTCATTATGGGCAAATCCGTAGATGCGGCAGGTATCGTCAAATCGGACGCAGCGCAACGCTTATCGCTGTTTCTGCCGATTGTCGCTTCATTCACGCTTTTCCATGATCAGTTGACCGAAGGCCGTCTGATTGGTTTGGTATTGGCATTTACGGCACTGTTTTTCTTGCTTTGGAAAAGCGATGGTGGCAAGAAATCCGGAGGCCTCAGTACGCAAGTGATGCTGCTTTTAGGTGTTTGGTGCGGCTACGGTGTCATCGATATTTTGTTCAAACAAGTGGCGAAAAGCGGTACCGCGTTTGCCGGCAATTTGCTGGTGGCGTTTTGTTTGGCCGGCATCTTGATGTTTGGCTACCTGTTTGCCAAAGGAAGCAAATGGACCAAAGAGGGCATAGTGGGTGGTATGATTTTGGGTTGCCTGAACTTTTTAAATATTGTTACCTATATCTCAGCACACCAAATCATGAAGGATAATCCGACCTTGGTGTTTGCCGGTATGAACATCGGCGTGATTGTTTTAGGTACGCTGATTGGTGCAGCAATATTTAAAGAAAAAATCAGTAGCATTAATGCAGCCGGTATCAGTATTGCTATTTGCTCGATAGCCTGTCTGTTTTATTGGCCGCAAATTCGAAGCTTGGTAGGTTAAAAATACTTATGCCGTCTGAAAATTTTCAGACGGCCTTATTTTTATTATAAAATAGCCATTCATGCGCCGATTTGGCCGTATGGGAATTATTTTGCGCTTACGGGCGTTTCTATGTTAAACAAAGAAGTTGAACTCACACAATAATATCGATAGTTACATCATGAAACATATTAAAAAACACATTCAATGCGCCGTTTTCGGCATGCTGGTATTGTCCGGCTGTCAATCGTATCAGGAAGATCAAAGCCGCCGCAGTAAAATGGCTCAATTCGCGCTTAACCATCCCGTAGCCGCCCAAGTTATCGGCATGGAAGACGAAGGCTTAATCAATATGACCAGTAATGCCACACGCTTTGCCGAGCGTACAGGTTTGGACGACAAAGCAAACGGCGACAGTAGGGGAACACAGGTCAATGCCGTACGCCAAGCATTATGGCAGGCAGCGATTGCTTCTAAATTCGACAGCATTATTGCCGAAAAAGCAGGTAATGCGCGCCTGACGGATATGGAGTTGAGAGAAGGTAAAGACGACTACTTCAGCCGTTACCTTGCCGACCAGGCAGTCGATCAACGTAACAACCGTATCGGCCGCAGTATCGGCAGTGCCAAACCCGATAGCGATATGAAGACGCTGGCGGCAAGCATTTTGTTCTACTACAACAAAGTAGGCTTATGGACGGCTTCCGAAGTGAACAACCGTTGGCGCATCAAACAGGAAAAACTTTCAGACGGCCAGTATGCCGAGGCATTGAAAAATATCGACAAATTGGATCAAAACGGTATGACCGAACAGGAACGTAATAGTTATAAAACCGGTACGCTCAGCAAAATCAAACGTTCGGTCAAAGCCATACGTCAAGTCGAAGACTAATTTTAAGACTTCATTATTGAAAGGCAATTGTTATGAATTTCCCTCCGCGTTATGTCTCAAACACCCGTATGCGCCGTATGCGTAAAGATGATTTTTCACGTCGTCTGATGCGCGAGCATACTTTGACGGCAGATGATTTGATCTATCCGGTTTTTGTATTGGAAGGCCAGAATCAGGAAGAGGCAGTCCCATCCATGCCGGGTGTCAAACGCCAAAGTTTGGACAAATTGTTGTTTACCGCTGAAGAAGCACTGAAGCTCGGCATTCCTATGCTGGCTTTGTTTCCCGTAGTAACGCAAAACAAAACCGAGTTTGCGGAGGAGGCGTATAACCCTGAAGGCTTGGTGCCGACAGTAGTACGAACCCTGCGTGAGAAATTCCCAGAGCTGGGTATCATGACCGACGTTGCCTTGGATCCCTATACCATTCACGGCCAAGACGGTTTAACCGATGAAAATGGCTATGTCCTGAACGATGAAACCATTGAAGTTTTGGTAAAACAGGCTTTGTGTCATGCCGATGCAGGCGCACAAGTTATTGCCCCGTCAGACATGATGGACGGACGTATTCTTGCCATCCGTGAAGCCTTAGAAGATGCTGGACATATCCATACGCGCATTATGGCGTATTCGGCAAAATATGCTTCAGCGTTCTATGGCCCGTTCCGCGATGCCGTCGGCAGCTCCGGCAATTTGGGTAAGGCAGACAAGAAAACCTACCAAATGGACCCTGCAAACACTAATGAAGCCTTGCACGAAGTTGCATTGGATATTCAAGAGGGTGCAGATATGGTCATGGTAAAACCAGGACTGCCGTATCTGGATGTCGTCCGCCAAGTTAAAGACGAGTTCGGCGTCCCGACTTATGCTTACCAAGTTTCCGGCGAATATGCCATGCTTCAGGCAGCCATTCAAAACGGTTGGTTAGATGGCGAAAAAACCATTTTGGAAAGCCTGTTGGCATTCAAACGCGCCGGCGCCGATGGTATTTTGACTTACTATGCGATTGAAGCGGCAAAATTGTTGAAGAAGTAAAATAAAGAAATAAATCAAAAAGCGGCAAACAGTATTTATCCTGTTTTGCCGCTTTTTTGTATTACTTAAAATTGACTCAATAGAGTCCGACTAAGGTTTATTTTTTTAAATCTAAAAAATCTTGTATAGTTATTTTGACTAAATAAAGGCCGTCTGAAAAATCAGAGAACTGTTTTTCAGACGGCCTTATATGATTTAAACCTTAGTGGTGGCTACAACCGCCGTGGGTTTCACGCAAAGCTTCGGCTGCTTGTTCGTCTGCATGGTAGCTGGAGCGAACCATTGCACCGATGGCGGCATTGGTAAAGCCTAATTCGTATGCTTCTTTTTCAAAAACTTTGAATTGGTCGGGCGTTACATAGCGCAAGACGGGCAAGTGGCCGTCTGAAGGTTGCAGATATTGGCCGATGGTAATCATCTCGATATTGTTGGCACGCATATCGCGCATGATTTCGCGCACGTCCTCGTCTGTTTCGCCCAAGCCGACCATGATGCCGGACTTGGTTGGGATATGGGGCATCATTTCTTTGTAGCGGCGCAGAAGCTCGAGGGAGTGTTGGTAGTTGGCACCCGGACGGGCTTTTTTATACAGGCTTGGATGGGTTTCCAAGTTGTGGTTCATCACGTCGGGCGGTGTTTCTGCCAAGATTTCCAGTGCGATGTCTAGACGGCCGCGGAAATCGGGAACAAGGATTTCGATTTTGGTATTCGGGCTGGTTTCACGGATGGCTTTAATGCAGTCGGCGAAGTGTTGGGCGCCGCCATCACGCAGGTCGTCACGGTCGACGGAAGTAATCACGACATAGCGCAGGTTCATGGACTTGACGGATTCAGCCAAGTGTTTAGGCTCATCAGGATCCAACATATTGGGGCGGCCATGACCAACGTCGCAGAACGGGCAACGGCGAGTACAAATATCGCCCATGATCATGAATGTGGCCGTACCCTTGGTAAAGCATTCGCTGATATTTGGACAAGATGCTTCTTCGCACACGGTATGCATTTTTTGTTCGCGAAGAATGTTTTTGATTTCAAAAAATTTCTTGCCCGGTAATTTGGCGCGGATCCATTCGGGCTTTTTCAATTTTTGTTCCAATGGAACAACTTTAATCGGAATGCGTGCAGTTTTATCTGCGCCTTTCAGTTTGATACCGCGTTTTGGGTCGTTTTTTACTTCTTCACTCATGGTGATGTGTTCTTTCTGTCGTTATAAAGGCCGTCTGAAAAGCTGATTGCGGCCTTTATGGCCTAAGGGCTTGTGGGTTCAGAGGGGCAGTTAAAAGATGGCGTTAAGGTTGAATATTTTCAGACGGCCTTATGCCAGCTCTTTTTGTAAATGCTTGGTCAGTTTGTCTGAAACTTCTGCCAAACTGGGTGCCGGAGAGACGTAGTCGGCAATTTGGGTCATTTCCATACCGGCATAACCGCAGGGATTGATATGGGTGAACGGACTTAAATCCATGTTCACGTTAAGCGCCAAGCCGTGGTAAACGGAGCCGTCTTTAATACGCAGGCCTAGGGAAGCGATTTTACGCTCGCCGACGTAAACGCCGGGACGTTTGGGGTCGGCGGCTGCTTCGATGCCGTATTCTGCCAAGGTGGCGATAATGCTGTTTTCAAGTGCGGAAACGATATGGCGGACGCTGGTTTTACGGCGTTTGAAATTGATCATCGTATAGACGACTAATTGTCCGGGACCGTGGTAGGTAATTTGACCGCCTCTGTCAATTTGGACAACAGGAATATCATCGCGGATGAGGAGGTGTTCGGGTTTTCCGGCCAAGCCTTGGGTAAATACGGGCGGATGTTCGACTACCCATAATTCATCTTCGGTGTTTTCGTCACGCGAGGCATTAAATGCCTTCATGGCTTCGAAAGTCGGCAGGTAATCGACCAAGCCTTTGTGCACGATTTTCATTACAGCACCACTTTTACCAATTCGTGTGAAGTCAGGTCGCGGTAGATATTGTCGAGCTGCTCTTGGTTATCGACATTTACTTTGACGGTTGCGCTGGTGTAGTTGCCTTTGCTGCTTGGGCGCGTAGTAATGTGGTGCGGCTCGGTGTCGGGAGCGTGTTTACGCACGGTTTCCAAGATGGCGGATTCAAATTCCGGATGAACCGCGCCCATGACTTTTACAGGAAAGGTGCAAGGGAATTCAATTAATGATTTTTTTTCAGTTGAGTCTGTCATGGTTTACTACCTTGTTTGGTTAGCCAGGGCCGTCTGAAAAGTTTTCAGACGGCCCGAAATCCGATATATTTTATCGTAAACGTCCATATCGGGCTATTAAAAATGATGTTTTCGAAAATAGGTGCGGATAAGCTGTTTTCAAGTCTTGAAATGGAGCGCTTCAGCCCAATTTTGAGCTACATTCTGATTTAACAATGATTGAGATTATTAACTATGCCGACAAAAGACAAATATTTCGAGGAATACAGTGCGCTGGCTACTTTGCCTTTACGCGATGTCGTGGTGTATCCGCATATGGTATTGCCGCTGTTCGTCGGTCGTCCTAAATCGATTGCGGCCCTTGAGGCGGCAATGGCCAATGATGATCCGGTTTTCCTGTTGGCCCAGCTTGACCCTAATACAGAAGACCCTAAAGCCGAAGATTTGCACCAAACTGGTACGGTTGCCCAAGTTTTGCAGGTTTTGAAGCTGCCTGACGGCACCGTTAAAGTATTGGTAGAAGGTATCCGTCGTGCGCGCGCATTGACGGTTGACGAAACAGGCGGACTGTTTTTATCCCATGTTGAGGCGATTGATGAAAACAGCGACAAGGACAATTCCGAAATTGAAGCCTTGCGTCGTACCTTGCTGACTCAATTTGAGCAATATGCGAAATTGAACAAAAAAATCCCTGCCGAAGTTATCAGTACCATCAGCAGTATCGATGACAACAGCCGTCTTGCCGATACTATTGCCGCGCATTTGCAGCTGAAATTGGAGCAACGTCAATATGTGCTGGAGACTGCCGGCATTGTTGAGCGTTTGGAATTTCTGTTGGCGCAGTTGGAAGCCGAACTCGACATCATGCAGGTCGAGAAGCGCATCCGTGGCCGTGTGAAACGTCAAATGGAAAAATCCCAACGCGAGTATTACCTGAATGAGCAAGTGAAAGCAATTCAGAAGGAGTTGGGCGAAGAAGACGAGCGCGACGAGTTGGACGCGCTGGAAAACAAAATCAAAGAAGCAGGCATGAGCAAAGAGGCTGAAGAAAAATGTCTGTCTGAATTGAAAAAACTGAAAATGATGCCGCCGATGTCTGCGGAATCTACCGTCGTGCGCAACTATATCGATACTTTGCTTGAGCTGCCGTGGAAGAAAAAATCCCGTGTCAGCAAAGATATTGCCAAGGCTGATTTGATTTTGAATGCCGACCATTATGGTTTGGAAAAAGTCAAAGAGCGCATTTTGGAATATTTGGCCGTTCAAAAACGTATGGACAAGCTCAAAGGCCCGATTTTGTGTCTGGTTGGTCCTCCGGGGGTGGGTAAAACTTCCTTGGGTGAGTCGATTGCCAAAGCGACAGGCCGCCAGTATGTGCGTATGGCCTTGGGCGGCGTGCGTGACGAAAGCGAAATCCGCGGCCACCGCCGTACCTATATCGGCTCTATGCCGGGCAAAATCCTGCAAAACATGGCGAAAGCGGGGGTGAAAAACCCATTGTTTCTGCTTGATGAAATCGACAAGATGGGCAGCGATTTCCGTGGTGATCCAGCCAGTGCATTGCTTGAAGTGCTCGATCCTGAGCAAAACAATAAGTTCGCCGACCACTATGCCGAAGTCGATTATGATTTGAGCGATGTGATGTTTATTGCCACTTCAAACAGCTTGAATATCCCGACTCCGCTGCTTGACCGTATGGAAATTATTCGTCTGTCCGGTTATACGGAAGACGAAAAAATCAATATCGCTATGCAATACCTTGTGCCGAAACAAATGAAGCGCAATGGTGTGAAAGAGGGTGAGTTGGTGGTTGATGAAAGTGCTGTGCGCGATATTATCCGTTACTACACCCGCGAGGCCGGTGTCCGCTCGTTGGATCGCGAAATTGCCAAAATCTGCCGCAAAGTGGTAATGCAGGTTACTTTGAATGAGGACAAGAAAAAAGCGTCCAAATCCAAAACAGTAAGCAAGGCCAAGCCTAAAGCGATTAAAGTTACTGAGAAAAATCTGCATGACTATTTAGGCGTGCGCCGTTTCGACTATGGTGTGGCCGAAAGCGAAAACCGCATCGGTCAGGTAACAGGTCTAGCTTGGACCGAAGTCGGTGGCGAGTTGTTGACTGTTGAGACGGTTGCCTTGCCGGGCAAAGGTACGATTCAATGCACCGGCCAACTGGGCGATGTGATGAAAGAATCGGTATCGGCTGCATGGTCGGTTGTCCGTTCTCGTGCTGAATCAGTGGGTTTGGCTCCTGATTTTTACGAGAAGAAAGACATTCACGTCCATGTGCCTGAAGGTGCGACGCCAAAAGACGGTCCGAGCGCAGGTATCGCCATGACTTTGGCGATAGTTTCTGCTTTCACCAAAATTCCGGTGCGTGCAGACGTAGCAATGACCGGCGAAATCACTTTGCGTGGCGAAGTCTTACCGATTGGCGGTTTGAAAGAAAAACTGCTGGCTGCTTTGCGCGGCGGTATCAAGCATGTATTGATTCCAAAAGACAACGTCAAAGATTTGGAAGAAATCCCTGAAAATGTCAAAATCGGTCTGACCATTCATCCGGTCAAATGGATTGATGAAGTGTTGGCTTTGGGTTTGGAAGCTCAGCCTGAGCAATGGGCGGCTGAATTGGCGGTTGCTGAGACCCCGCAAACTTCTAAGACGAAGTCAAGAACAAAAGCAACCAAGCATTAAGTTGGTCGTCTGATGTTGCAAAAAATGTGGTTTTGCCCTGAATGCCACAAAAATAGGGCAATTCCACATCTTTTACTTGACATGATAATTTCAGAATTGCTATAAAGTGCGTATGTGCTTTAAAAGTGCTTAAGCCCCGAGTATTCGGGCATTTCATCATTTTTTACGATAGGAAGGGACTAATTGTGAACAAGTCTGAATTGATCGAAGCAATTGCTCAAGAAGCCGGCATTTCCAAATCTGCTGCGCAAAAAGCTTTGGATGCTACTACTAATGCCGTAACCAACGCGTTGAAAAACGGCGACACTGTTACTCTGGTCGGTTTCGGTACTTTCTACGTCGGCGAACGCGCCGAACGTCAAGGCCGCAATCCTAAAACTGGCGAGCCTTTGACTATTGCTGCTGCTAAAACTCCTAAATTCCGTGCCGGTAAAGCATTGAAAGACGCTCTGTAATTTAGAGTCTTTCCCTGAATGGGAATAAAAAACCGATTTGATTCGGTTTTTTATTTTGAAGGCCGTCTGAAAGTTTTCAGACGGCCTTTAGTTTGTTGAGTGTATAAAAAGGCTGAAATCCTAATGATAAAAGGATTTCAGCCTTTTTAGTTTATCTTGTTACATTTGATTTTTATATCAATATACCTTATCATTAACGGAAACAATAACAGTATTCAAAACAAACTGCACTTATCGAAAGAAGGGGCAAATAGCCACTCATAACCAATCTTTCAAATGTGCCGCACATTCGTCATTCTTCTCACGTTTTTTTAATAATCTACTTTTAAAACAAATGAAAAGAGAGGCTTATGTCTACCATTCCTTTGTCACGCCTGAAAAAAGGCGCAGTCGTACATATTGATTCCATCATTTCCAATCCTGCTTTTGGTGATTTGGATACCTTGGTAACCCGTCGCCTTGCAGATTTGGGTTTTTCCAGCGGAATGCCGTTGCAAGTGATTGCAGTGGGTGGTTTTGGGAGAGGCCCGTTTGCGGTACGTTTGGGTAACCAATCTCAATTTTCCCTGCGTTTGGAAGAGGCCGGGAAGATTATGTGTCGTATCGTTGAGGCCGTTTAAGGCCGTCTGAAAGAATAAGGAAAAATGATGGAACTAAGCTATTTTGCCTTGATTGGCGCGCCAAACTGCGGCAAAACCGTTTTGTTCAACGGTTTGACCGGCTCACATGCCAAGGTTGCCAATTATCCGGGCGTAACTGTCGATAAGCGCGAGGGCGCCTTCCTCGACGACGAGGCCGTCCGCATTATCGACCTGCCGGGCACATACAGCCTACGCACGACCAGCCCCGACGAAGCGGTGGCGAAAGATGTAATGGTAGGCAAGATGGGCATTCCGCCCGATGCTATTATTGCCGTTGCCGACGCGACCAACCTGCGTATGACCCTGCGCATGATTTTGGAACTGAAAACGCTGGGACTGCCTATGGTGGTGTCGCTGAATTTGAGCGACGTGGCCCGCAAAAGGGGCTTGAATATCGACGCGGCCAAACTGAGCGAGTTGTTGGATGCACCTGTTTTGGAAACAGTTGCAGTGAGCGCGTCGGGTGTACAGGCTGTACGCGAAGCCGTGGCGAAGCTGCCGCGCAAACGCTCTTTCCCCGCAAACCCCACCTCTGCCGAACGCACGCTCGATGCGCTGGATAGCGACAAACTTTATCAAGAAGTCGAATCGATTTTGGCACAAGTGGTACGCACCCAGATGACGCTGCCCGCATGGCACAAAAAACTCGACGACATCGTGCTGCACCCCGTCTGGGGCATGATTATGCTGCTGGTGATCCTGTTTATGGTGTTCCAAGCGGTATACACTTGGGCGGCACCGATTATGGATGCCATTGAAGGCGGTTTTACCGCACTGGGAGAATGGATAGGCGCGAACATGGAACCGGGCATCCTCAACGATTTGCTGGTCAACGGCGTTATTGCCGGTTTGGGCAGCGTGTTGGTGTTCCTGCCTCAGATTACGATTTTGTTTGCCTTTATCCTGCTATTGGAAGACTCAGGCTATCTGCCGCGTGCAGCCTTCCTGCTGGATAACATCATGGCAAAAAGCGGTTTGTCCGGCCGTTCGTTTATTCCCCTTTTGTCCAGCTTTGCCTGTGCCGTTCCTGCCGTGATGTCGGCGCGTACCATTAACGACCCGCGCGAACGCCTTGTTACCATCGCGGTTGCGCCGTTGCTGACTTGTTCCGCACGTTTGCCAGTGTATGCGCTGATTATCGCCGCTGTTATTCCTGACCGTACAGTGGGTGGGATTTTCAACCTGCAAGGCCTGACATTGTTTATTCTTTATATCGTAGGCATTCTGTCGGCCGCATTGGCAGCGTATATCATGAAACGCTTGGCGCGGATGAAAGGCAATGTGCAACAATTCCCACTTTTGATGGAATTGCCGACTTTCCGTACGCCTAACTTCAAACACATCATGACCAGCTTGTGGGATAGGGTAAAAGCCTTCCTGAAACGCGCGGGTACCATCATTTTTGCGTTGGCCGTGGTTCTGTGGGGCTTGGTAAGCTGGCCGCAACCGCCTGAAGGCGCAACCGGTGCCGCCATCGATTACAGCTTGGCAGGTACGCTTGGTCATGCTATTCAGCCGTTTTTTGCACCTTTAGGCTTTACTTGGGAAATGTGTATCGCCATGATTCCGGGTATTGCCGCGCGCGAAGTGGTCGTTGCCGCTTTGGGTACTGTTTACGCCGTCAGCGCATCGTCTGAAGATGCAGTACAAAACGCACTGATTCCTATCATACACAACAACTGGGGCTTGCCGACTGCCTTTGCCTTCTTGGCTTGGTATGTGTATGCTCCGATGTGTGCCGCAACTTTGGCCGTAATTAAACGCGAAACCAAATCCACGAAAAATATGCTTATGATTACAGGCTATTTGTTCCTGATGGCTTATTTTGCCGCATTCGTGGTTTACCAAATTTCTTCAAGGATACTATCGTCATGACTCAATATATTATCGTCGGCTTGATTATGCTCGCCTGCATATTCTTCCTCTTGCGAAAATTCGTGTTCAAACCGAAAAAACGCGACTGCAGCAGCGGCTGCGGCAAATGCGGCGGTTGCGGTTAAATAAAGAGGGTTAGGTAAAAGTAAAAGGCCGTCTGAAATGGTTTCAGACGGTCTTTTTGTATGTTTGAACTATGGTTCAATTGTTGTTGTAGGGCTTTCTAAGATTCTGTGACAAAATGTTTAAACTGTCTTTTTTCTTGGGAATAGGATACAAGTGATTAAGAATATCAATGCTCCCCCTACGAAATCAATCAAATGGTGTTGATAGACAAATAAGACCGAAATGGCGAGTAAAAATCCCCATATACCAAAAAATGATTTTAAGAATTTGGATTTGAATTCTCTACAATAAACCTCAGCTGAAAGAAAAGCGAAACTCACATGTAATGACAGGCATTGATTAAAACTACTGTCCAATTTTCCCAAAATATAAAAGAAGGATTTTAAAATTTGGTTATCGACTTCAGGCTTGGGAAAATAAAATTTCATGGGAAATATTACAAATAGAGCAGTAGAAACTCCGATTAAAAAGGTTGCTCTTTTTATCAGTAATTTCAGACTGCTTTCGTTCTTTTCCAAAAATATAGTGACCAAGAAGAAAAACGGTGATGTCATATAAGGCAACATAAATATGGGCAAGAAAGGAATATTCCTTTCCCAGTCCATAAAATATGAAGGCACATTATCGACTGTATAGGTATAAAACTCAGCTTCCTTGTAAAAAACGACAAAAAATATTGATATAAAAATTGTATATTTAATCTTTAGTTTCGATAGCTTATCCACTTACCGATTCTCTCCATCCATGATTCCAATATAATTAAAATCGTAAAAATCCATCACATTATCATATGTATCAGTGATATGGAATATGTCGCACTGTCTCTAATATTTTGTCGGATGGTTATCCCACCTATGGTTTCAGACGGCCTCGAAAGGTGGATTGCAAAAAAAGCGCAAAACTACAGATTGGATATGATATTGAAGTGAATTTTTCAGTAGTCTCATGATTTATTGAACGGGAAGCCTGAAATGTCCGGTAATGGTGTAGCGGTAGAGGATATCGTCTTCACGGGTTCCCGAACCGATATTATGGATAATCAGAGGCCTATCGCCGATTTTTCGATCGGAGACGATGCCGATATGGGGACGGTTGCCTTTCAGTTCCCAAGTTACAATATCGCCAGCTTGATAGTTTGTATCTTGAACTGCCCAGCCTTGACGCGTGAAATAAGTCATTAGGTTAGGCACGCGGCGATGGTCGATATTAGTATCAGGTTGTTTCAAACCCCAGCGTTTCGGATAGACGGAAAAGTTGCGGCTCATGTCTTGATGAACAAGATCTTGCAAATCTATATTTTGGTCGCGCAAGGCACGGATGACCACGTCTGTGCAAACGCCTTTTTCCATCGGTACATCGCCCATTGGATATTTGAGCTTGGTGTAAGCAGGGTCGTAACGAAGGGTTTTGCCAATTTGGTTTCGCGCAGATTGTACGATTTGCGGTGATGGTTCTTCGGGTTCGGTAATCTTCTGTTGTAGGAAATTGGTATTAATACTTGAGATAGAGTTGTGATGACGGGCAAAAAATACAGCTGTTGTAATCAGAAGGATGGAAAGCGCAATACTGAGAACTATGGGCTTAAAGGCAGTTTTGTGTTTCATGATATATGTACGGCTTAGATGTTGTCTGCATTATTATCAGATTTTGGGGAGGATTGGCAATGCATAATGAAAAAATGGTCTTGAGCAAGTATGTATGGGCTAATAATGGATGAGTGTTATTTGGGTATTACTAAAACGTTTTTCTTAAATATAGATTTTAAATTGGCACATGATAAAAGGCCGTCTGAAATTGTTTCAGACGGCCTTGGTTATTGGAGAAGGCTTATTTCAACGCTTCCAACAGCTTTCCGTGTATTCCGCCGAAACCGCCGTTGCTCATGACCAAAATATGGTCGCCTGCTTCGGCATTTTTCACGATTTCGGCAACAAAGGTATCGAAGTCTTTGCCGACGTGTAGCTTGCCGCCTAAAGGTGCAAGGGCTTCGGCGACGTTCCAGTCCACGCCGCCGGCGTAGCAGAATACTTGGTCTGCATCGTTTAAGCTTTCGGGCAGGGCGGCTTTCATAGTGCCGAGCTTCATGGTGTTGGAACGAGGCTCGAGGACGGCGAGGATGCGTGCGTTACCGACGCGCTGGCGCAGACCTTCGATAGTGGTTTCGATGGCGGTCGGGTGGTGGGCAAAGTCATCGTAAACAGTGATGCCGTTTACCGTGCCTTTGATTTCCATACGGCGTTTGACGTTTTTAAATGCACTTAAAGCTTCGCAGGCCGTCTGAATATCGACGCCGGCATGACGTGCAGCGGAGATAACGGCGAGGGCGTTCATACGGTTGTGTTCGCCCATCAGTTCCCACGCGACGTGTCCGACTGTTTCGCCGTGATGGCGTACGTCGAACGAGCCGTCGGCATGGACGGTACCAACCTGCCAGCCTTGTTCGGTACCAAATTTTTCTACGGGCGTCCAGCAGCCTTTGTCTAGAGTATCTTGTAGGCTTTGCTGCTGGCCGTTGCAGACGATGAGGCCTTCAGACGGCACGGTGCGTACCAAATGATGGAATTGGGTTTGAATGGCGCCCAAATCGGCAAAAATATCGGCGTGGTCGAATTCCAGATTGTTCAAAATGGCGGTACGCGGACGGTAGTGTACGAATTTGGAGCGTTTGTCAAAAAAGGCAGTGTCGTATTCGTCGGCTTCAATAACGAAGAATGGGGATTTTGAGTTAGGGTCTTGGCGAGGCGTTTGCGGCAGACGGGCGGAAACGCTGAAGTTTTCCGGTACGCCGCCAATCAGGAAGCCCGGCGCGAGTCCGGCATATTCCAAGACCCATGCCAGCATGGAGGCTGTGGTCGTTTTGCCGTGTGTTCCGGCTACGCCGAGTACCCAGTGCTGGTGTAATACGTTTTCAGCCAGCCATTGTGGGCCGGAAGTATAAGGCAGGCCTTTGTTCAAAATGGCTTCAATCACATCCATGCCGCGTTTGGCGACATTACCGATAACGTAAATATCGGCTTGAAATTCGTCTAATTGAGCTGCATCAAAACCTTCGTGTACGTCTATGCCCAAGGCTTCAAGCTGGGTGCTCATCGGCGGATACATTTTTGCGTCGCAACCGCTGACTTTAAAACCTGCTTCTTTGGCAATAGCCGCTACGCCGCCCATAAATGTGCCGCTGATACCGATAATGTGGATGTGTTTCATGATAAGACCGTTTTGGGAATGAATTAATTTTAAAGCCGTCATTATAACGGAGTTTGGATAAAGAAAGGGGTCGTCTGAAAAGTTAGGCAACAATAAGAATAGGAAAAAAAATACGAGGAATTTGATTTTAGAAGTAGGGCGTTGAGGTTTTTAAGTATGGGATTGGGTAATTTATTTTTTGGAAAAAGTTATTTGATACGGTAAAGTCGTTCATGAAGGCCAAGGGAAGCATTGCCTTGAATTCCTCCATACTTGATAGCGTGAGGTTTTCGGTAACCGGTTTATTTGGATAGACTTTAGAAAATGGATGGTTGTTGTTATTAAAATAATGCCGTCTGAGAAATAAGTCTTGATTAAAACAAGTCATAACTTTTTTCAGACGGCATTTGTATTCTGTGTTTTGCGATTTCTATTAAAGCGCTGCTTCTGAGCGTTCACCGGTACGGATACGGATAGCCTCTTCAACCGGATAAATGAAGATTTTACCGTCACCAATTTTGCCGGAATGTGCGGTTTCTAAAATGGCATCAACAGCCTGATCAACTTTGTCATCAGCCAATACCAATTCAATTTTCACTTTAGGCAGAAAATCGACTGCGTATTCTGCGCCACGATAAATTTCCGTATGGCCTTTTTGGCGACCGAAACCTTTGACTTCGCTGACGGTCATGCCGGTAATACCGATTTCAGTCAGGATTTCACGTACATCGTCGAGTTTGAAAGGTTTGATAATAGCTTCGATTTTTTTCATATTGAGTCTCCTTGTTTGCAAAAAGGCCGTCTGAAACATTCAGACGGCCTTTGTTCCATCAAGTTCGTTCAAATTTTATTTGAGTGAACTTATTTCTTTTTCTGAGCAGGCAGGTCGGTACATACGCCCAATGCCACTTCCGCAGCCATACCGATGGATTCGCCCAGGGTTGGGTGTGGGTGGATGGTTTTACCGATATCGGCTGCATCACAGCCCATTTCGATGGCCAAGCAGATTTCGCCGATCATATCGCCGCCGTTAGGACCAACGATACCGCCACCGATGATGCGACCGGTTTCAGCATCAAAAATCAGCTTGGTGAAACCATTGTCGCAACCGTTGGCAATCGCACGGCCGGAAGCAGCCCATGGGAAGTTGGCTTTGGTGATTTTGCGGCCGGAGGCTTTGGCAGACAACTCGGTTTCGCCAACCCATGCCACTTCAGGAGAAGTGTAGGCAACACCCGGAATAACGCGTGCGTCGAAGTAGGCTTTATGGCCGGCACAGTTTTCAGCGGCAACGTGGCCTTCGTGAACGGCTTTGTGTGCCAGCATAGGCTGACCGACGATATCGCCGATAGCGTAGATGTGCGGCACATTGGTGCGCATTTGTTTGTCCACTTCGATAAAGCCGCGGTCGGTTACGGCAACACCGGCTTTCTCAGCGCTGATGAGTTTGCCGTTAGGCGCACGACCGGCAGCAACCAATACCGCATCGTAACGTTGTGGTTCTTTAGGCGCATTTGCACCTTCGAAGGTAACGTAAATACCGTCTTCTTTAGGATCGACAGCAACAGTTTTGGTGTTGATCATGATGTTGTCAAAACGGTATTCGTTTTGTTTTTGCCATACTTTAACCAAGTCGCGGTCTGCGCCTTGCATCAGGCCGTCCATCATTTCAACAACATCCAGACGAGAACCCAGAGTGCTGTAAACCGTACCCATTTCGAGACCGATAATACCGCCGCCGATGATCAACAGTTTGCCCGGTACTTCTTTCAGAGCCAAAGCGCCGCTGGAATCGATGATGCGTGGATCTTCAGGGATGAAAGGCAGTTTGGTTACGCGGCTGCCTGCTGCAATGATACAGTTTTTGAAGGCAACGATTTTTTTCTCACCGGTAGGAGTCGCTTGTTCGTACACTTCGCTGGTCGTCAGAGAAACTTCCAAGTGGTGCGGATCCAAGAATTGGCCGTCACCTTGGATAATGTCTACTTTGCGGCCTTTAGCCATGCCTGCCAAACCGGTAGTCAGGCGGGAAACCACGCCGTCTTTGTAGGCGCGCAGCATGTCGATATCGAGTTCAGGCTCAGGGTATTTGATACCGTTGGCAGCCAAGTGGCGTACTTCATCAATAACGGCAGCATTGTGCAACAGGGCTTTGGAAGGGATACAGCCGACGTTCAAGCAAACGCCGCCCAAAGTTTTGTAACGTTCAACGATGGCAACTTTCAAGCCTTCGTCAGCAGCGGCAAATGCAGCAGAATAACCGCCAGGGCCGCCACCCAATACAACTACGTCGTATTCAGCATCGGCAGAACCGCCAAATTGAGCAGCTTGAGGAGTAGGAGCGGCTGCTTTAGGTGCTTCTTGTGCAGGAGCGGCAGGCGCTTCGGCTTTAGGAGCAGCAGCTGCACCTTCGGCTTCAACGACAACAATCAAACCGCCTTCGGAGATTTTGTCGCCCACTTTAACTTTAACTTCTTTGACTACGCCTGCAACTTCGGCAGGTACGTCCATAGTCGCTTTATCGGTTTCCAAAGTAATCAGGGTATCGTCCACAGCAATGGTATCGCCCACATTTACTTCAACCGCAATAATATCTACATTTTCGTGACCGCCGATGTCGGGCACTTTCAATTCAACTAAGCTCATGTCTAATCTTTCTGAATGATGTTCGGACTTCTTTTTTCAGACGGCCTGTCTATTCAGGCCGTCTGAAAATGCTCGGATTACAGAGTAATGCGGCGGAAGTCTTTCAACAGGTTAGCCAGGAATACGGTGAAGCGCATACCGGCTGCACCGTCGATGACACGGTGGTCAAAGGACAGGCTCAACGGGCACATCAGGCGAGGAGCAAATTCTTTGCCGTTCCAAACCGGTTTGATTTGGGATTTGCACACGCCCAAGATAGCAACTTCAGGAGCATTCACGATTGGCGTGAAGCCTGTACCGCCGATACCGCCTAAGCTGGAAATGGTAAAGCATGCGCCTTGCATTTCTTGAGGTTTGAGCTTGCCTTCGCGGGCTTTTTTAGACAATTCGGTCAGCTCTTGGCTGATTTGTTTCAAGCCTTTTTGATCCACGTCTTTGATGACTGGAACAACTAAGCCGTTTGGCGTGTCTGCTGCGAAACCGATGTTGAAGTAGTTTTTCAGCACCAGGTTGTCGCCATCCAGAGAGGCGTTGAATTCAGGGAAGGCTTTCAGCGCAGCAACAGAGGCTTTGATGATGAACGCCAATGGGGACAGTTTCACACCTTCGCGTTCCCATTCTTTGTTCAGTTGTTTGCGGAATTCTTCCAATTCGGTCATGTCCGCTTCTTCGTGTACGGTAACGTGAGGAATCACAACCCAGTTGCGAGACAGGTTTTGACCGGAGATTTTCTTAATACGAGACAGTTCTTTAACTTCGACGCTGCCGAATTTAGAGAAGTCAACTTTAGGCCATGGCAACAAGTCCAGACCACCGCCCAAAGAGGCAGCGGCAGGTTTGCCTGCACCGCTTTGCATAACGGATTTAACGAAGGCTTTAACGTCTTCGCCCATGATACGGCCTTTCAGACCGGTACCTTTGACTTGGCCCAAATCTACGCCCAATTCGCGAGCCAGTTTACGGGCAGAAGGACCTGCATGCGCTTTTGCAAATGCCACTTCGTCGATTTTGGCAGCAACAGGCGCAGGAGTAGCAGCTGCAGGTGCAGGTGTGGCAGCTTGAGCGGCAGGAGCAGGGGCTGCTGCGGCAGAGCCGGCAGTTTCTACTTCGATAATGGCGGAGCCTTCGGATACTTTGTCGCCAACTTTCAGGAAGACGGCTTTAACTACACCGGCTTCGGTACATGGTACGTCCATGGTGGCTTTGTCGGTTTCCAAAGTAATCAGGGTGTCGTCAACGGCAACAGTGTCGCCGACTTTAACTTCAACGGCAATAACGTCTACGTCAGAGTGGCCGCCGATATCAGGTACAACAACTTGTACGGTAGCGCCACCGGCAGGAGCGGCTGCAGGCGCAGCAGCTGGAGCAGCAGGAGCTTCTGCTGCAGGAGCCGGAGCGGCATCAGCAGTGGCAGCACCGGTTTCAACGGTCAGAATCACGCCGCCTTCAGAGATTTTATCGCCCACTTTAACTTTAACTTCTTTCACGACGCCGGCTGCATCAGCAGGTACATCCATAGTGGCTTTATCGGTTTCCAACGTAATCAGGATGTCGTCAACGGCGATGGTGTCGCCCGCTTTGACTTCTACGGCGATGATGTCGACGTTTTCATGACCGCCGATATCAGGGACTTTGATTTCTACGATACTCATTTGAGTTCCTTTAACATTTTCAGTTTGATGTCGTCTGAAAACTGTTTCTTACGACATCGGTACAGTTTGTTCAAACCATTCAAGTATTCGGTTTTCAGACGGCCTGATGTCTGAATGAAGCAAACAGGCCGTCTGAAACATCAATTAGCGTTTCCAGCTAGGAGCTGAATCGGCTTTGATACCATATTTTTCAATGGCTTGTTGAACGGTTTCTTTGCTGACTTTGCCTTGCTCGGCCAATGCGCTCAATGCAGCAACGGCAACGTTGTAGCGGTCAACTTCGAAGAAGCTGCGCAGGTTGGCGCGGCTGTCGGAGCGACCGAAGCCGTCAGTACCCAAGACGTGGTAGTCGTTAGGGATATAGGCACGGATGCGGTCAGCATAGCTGCGGATATAGTCGGTAGCGGCAATTACTGGGCCGTCATGACCTTGCAGTTGAGAAGTAACAAACGGTACTTTTGCAGTTTCCAAAGGATTCAGACGGTTGAAACGTTCTACTTCGATAGCATCGCGATGCAACAGATTGAAAGATGGGCAAGACCAGATGTCTGCTTCCACGCCGAAGTCGGTTTTCAACAATTCGGCACCGGCAATGACTTCTTGCAGGATGGTACCGGAACCCATCAATTGAACTTTCTTGTCGCCTTTGCCACCAGCTTTCAGCAAGTACATACCTTTTAGGATGTCTTGTTCCACGCCTTCAGGCATATCCGGGTGAGCGTAGTTCTCGTTCATCAGGGTGATGTAGTAGAACACGTCTTCGTTATTGGCATACATACGGCGCAGACCGTCTTGAACGATAACGGCTACTTCGTATTGGAATGTCGGATCGTAAGAAACGCAGTTTGGAATCAAATCTGCTTGAACATGGCTGTGGCCGTCTTCGTGTTGCAGACCTTCACCGTTCAGCGTTGTACGGCCGGCAGTACCACCCAGCAGGAAACCGTGTGCATGCATATCGCCTGCTGCCCATGCCAAGTCGCCAACGCGTTGGAAACCGAACATAGAGTAGTAGATGTAGAAAGGAATCATGGCAAAGTCGTTGTTTGCGTAGCTGGTCGCAGCAGCAATCCAGTCAGCCATTGCGCCTGGCTCGTTAATACCTTCTTGCAAGATTTGACCGTCAACAGACTCTTTGTAGAACATCAGTTGGTCTTTATCTTGAGGAGTGTATTGTTGGCCTTTAGGGTTCCAAATACCGTATTGACGGAACATGCCTTCCATACCGAAAGTACGGCTTTCATCTGGAACGATAGGCACCACGCGTTTGCCAATTTTTTTGTCTTTCAGCAAAGTAGACAGGATGCGGACGAAAGCCATGGTGGTTGAGAATTCACGGTCACCGCTGGATTTCAGTTGAGCATCAAATGCAGACAGTTCAGGCACTTCCAGAACTTCTTGGGTAGGTTTGCGTTGAGGCAGGTAGCCACCCAAAGCTTCACGGCGTGCATGCAGGTATTTGTATTCTTCGCTGTCGGGAGCAAAAGTCAGGTAAGGCAGGTCGCCGCTGTCGATTTGCTCGTCAGTTACAGGAATGTCAAAGCGGTCACGGAATTGTTTCAGAGACGCTTTGTCCATTTTTTTGGCTTGGTGGGCAACGTTTTGACCTTCGCCGGATGCACCCATACCGTAACCTTTAATGGTTTTCGCCAAGATTACAGTAGGTTTGCCGTCGGCGTGGTTCACTGCGCGGTCGTAAGCGTTGTACACTTTTTGAGGGTCATGACCACCACGGTTCAATGCCCAAATTTGTTCATCGGTCATATCGGCAACCAATGCTTTCAGTTCAGGCGTATTGAAGAAGTGTTCGCGAACGTATGCACCGTCTTTGGATTTGTAAGTTTGGTAGTCACCGTCTAGGCACTCTTCCATACGTTTGCGCAGGATGCCATCTTTGTCTTTTGCCAAGAGGCGGTCCCAACGACGGCCCCAGATGACTTTCACAACATTCCAACCTGCGCCGGCAAAGTTGCCTTCCAGCTCTTGAATAATTTTGCCGTTACCGCGTACTGGGCCGTCCAAACGTTGTAGGTTACAGTTAATGACGAATACCAAGTTGTCCAAGCCTTCGCGTGAAGCCAGAGCAATAGCACCTTGGCTTTCAGGTTCGTCCATTTCGCCGTCGCCACAGAATACCCATACTTTACGGCCTTTGGTTTTAGCCAGGCCGCGAGATTCCAAGTATTTCAGGAAGCGTGCTTGGTAAATCGCCATCAATGGGCCAAGACCCATGGATACGGTTGGGAATTGCCAGAAGTCAGGCAACAGGTGAGGGTGAGGGTAAGAAGGCAGACCTTTACCGTCAACTTCTTGACGGAAGTTGTTCAGCTGGTCTTCAGTCAGACGGCCTTCAACGAACGCACGTGCGTAGATGCCAGGTGCAACGTGGCCTTGGAAGAATACCAAATCGCCTTCTTTGCCTTCGCCTTTAGCTTTCCAGAAGTGGTTGAAGCCGACTTCGTACATAGTGGCGGCTGATTGGAAAGATGCAATGTGTCCACCCAATTCCAAATCTTTTTTACCCGCGCGCAAAACGATGGCGGCAGCGTTCCAACGAACGAATGCACGGATGCGGTGTTCGATGTTTTGGTCGCCAGGGATGCCTTTTTCGTCTTCAACGGAAACGGTGTTCAAGTATGGAGTAGTGGTGCCGTGAGGCATACGGATGCCTTTGTCACGGCTGTATTTGACCAAACTTTCCAGCAGGTATTGGGCGCGTTCGCTACCTTCATATTCTAAAACAGAGCTTAACGCGTCTAACCATTCTTTGGTTTCAATTGGGTCAACATCGTGTAATTGGGTGGACATAATATCTATCCTTGTGTTGAGTGTTTTTCAATGACGGAGTATTACCCCGATATTTTCGTTTATCAACAAATGTGAGTTTAAAACGAAAATTCCTAGAGTCAAATTCGAAAAAAGTTTTAATTACTGAAATGTTTTCAATACGTTATAACCGTTGATGAAAAATCAGAAAGAATTGAACTTTTTACAAACAAGCTAACCTGCAAATGCTATCAGTAATTGGGCGAACTGGCAAATCATGCTGTAGATATTGATAGGATGTAAAGGTTGAAATAAGATTTTTTAAAAGAGTTATGTGGCTTGTTTTTAAATCGAGATATTGAGTGGATACAGTAAAAAATATTAGATATTTGAGGAAATTTATTCAAATACGAAAAATATTTTTTAAAAATTGTTGTAAATTGAAAGTTTAGATTGAGTTTAGGGTTTGAAAGGGAAGATTTAGATTATCTGATTCTTTACAAAGAGAATAGGCCGTCTGAAGACTTTAAAGGGATTAAGAAGAAATGGGATTTGAAGATAACGATTATTGAGGAAGGGTAAATAAAAAAATGACATGTACAGGCTGTTTAGTTTAGCTCTGACATGTCATTTATGTAGGAAGTTAGAATTTCAGACAGCCTTTAAGCAGCAGAGGCTTTTTGAGCGGATTGCTTCCATTGAGTCAAAAGCTCTTTGAGGACGTCTTGCTGTTCATGTCCATGTTGGATGGCTTCTTGCAACCAGAAACAAGCATTGTTGATGTCTTTTTCTACGCCCATACCGTGATAATACAGACAGGCAAGATTATATTGAGCCATCGTGTCTCTTTGTTTGGCCGCTGCTTCAAACCATTTTGCAGCTTGGGCGTAGTCGACAGGTACTCCTTGTCCGCTGTAATACATCATGCCAAGATTGGTTTGTGATTTACTGTGTCCTCGTTCTGCAGACTGAAGGTATAGCTCCAGTGCTTCAGCATAATTTTGTTGGCGTTTTAAACCATAGTGAGCCGCGAATGCCAGTTTGTATAGGCGCTCGGCCTCTTGACGTTGAAGGGCGATTTCTTTGGTTAACTCGTAGTTTTGCTGGTTATTCAACGCACTGTCAGATAGAAGTTTTTGGTAAGCGACAAGATTGCCTAAGTCGGCTGCGCGTTGATAATACTGACGGGCGGTGTCTGCATCAACTGCTCGTCCCAATCCGTAGCGATGGATATCTCCTAAAAGGCGCAAGCCTTCCGGGTCATTTTGATCCGCAGCAAACTTAGCGTGTTGATAGGACTTTTGAGGGTCTCGCTCGGTGTTTTTACCCAGAAGATAGATTTCGGCAAGTGCTACATGCGCATTGCTGTCACCTTGTTCTGCCGCTTTTTCAAACCATTCTAATGCCTCGGCAGGGTTTGATACTGACAAGAGTTCTGCAAGAGAGGTTTGCGCTGGAACAATGTCGTAATCGGCGGCAATACGCAAATGTTCGATTGCTTTTTCAGGGTTTTGTGCAACACCTTGCCCAAATTTGTATTGAAGGCCGAGTTGCCAGTGTGCCGCAATAAATCCCTGTGCAGCGGATTGCTGATAAAGTTTATGGGAATATTCCAAATCAGGAGAGCTGGAATATTGGTAATGCTGGGCTAAGAAGTATTGTGCCTGAGGATTTTGTTGTTCGGCAGCTTTCAGTGCCCATTTGACTGCTTCTTGGTCATTGCCATTGTCTGCATATAAACGCATCAGGCGCAGTTGGGCAGGAGCCAATCCTTCTTCGGCAAGCTCTTGATAGGCTGCGATGAGCTTTTCTACTTTTATTCCATTATTTTCTTGTAATTGGAGAAGATTATAGCGGGCGTATGGATGACCAGCTCTTGCAGCTTGCTTTAAATATTCAACTGCAATTGCCAAATCTTGTGCATTTTCGTGGTGTTCGATCAGGCATCCTGCCAGCTGAAATGCAGCCTCAATATACCCGGCTTCTGCAGCTTCGCAGAGCAATGGGATGGCTCGTGCAAAGTCAGGTGGGTCTTGAGTGATTAATTTTTCTGCTAGCAGAAAAGATTCTTCATATTGTTGAGCATTCATCGGTTTGCTTTTATATTTTGTGAAGGATTAAGAATAAAATAATCGGCCGACAGGATGCGGCCGTTATGATTTTGTAATTTTGAGGTTATTTACAAAAACAGACAACCGTATTTGTATTTTTATACTTAGAATAATGGAATAATTTGTTTTATGCTGCATAAATACAACAGTAAGGATATGATAAAGTGGGTTGAGAAAATACTTCTGCTGTTTATTCAGTTTAAATTATTCATCGTCAGGTTTTTTACGCCACAAAACAAGTAATTTGCCAATATGTTGCACCAGTTGAGCACCCAGTGTTTCACATAGTGCATCACAAATTTCAATACGTTCAGCACGATCATCGCCAAAAACACGGACTTTAATCAATTCATGCGCTGTCAATGCGGCATCGGTTTCTTTGATGACCGAGTCGGTCAAGCCTTGTTGTCCAACCATAACAACAGGGTGGAGGTGATGTGCTTGGGCTTTCAAGGCCAAAATTTCTTTAGTGCTTAATTTGTTGTCGTTCATATTAATAAGTATCCAATTAAAAAGAATAATGGCTATATTGTACGCGATTTAGAACATTTACGGGGGAAATAACGTACAATGCTGATTTTAACTTAAGCATTTCAAATCAAGATGGCTGTACGCTCAAAATCTTCAAAAGCATGGCTACATGAGCACGTCAATGATCATTATGTCCATATGGCACAAAAGGACGGATATCGTGCCAGAGCGGCTTATAAATTATTGGAAATCAATCAAAAAGATAAATTAATCAAGCCGGGTACGGTTTTGGCGGATTTGGGCAGCGCGCCGGGTAGTTGGTCACAGGTTGCAGCCAAGCTGGTCGGTAAAACAGGGGCAGTGTTTGCTTTGGATATTTTGCCGATGGATGCTATTGAAGGTGTGTCGTTTATTCAGGGCGACTTTAGGGAAAATGCTGTTTTGGAGCAGTTTGAAGCCTTATTGGATAATCGTCCGTTAGACCTTGTAATCTGTGATATGGCACCCAATATGTCAGGCAATGCCGTAACAGACCAGGCACGCAGTTTTTATTTGTGTGAACTGGCTTTGGATTTTGCTTCCCAACATTTGAAAACCGGAGGCAGTTTTTTAGTGAAGGTGTTTCAAGGCGCGGGTTATCAAGAGTATACGGCGGCTATGCGTGAAATTTTTGCCAGTGTACAAACTCGAAAGCCGGATGCTTCCCGCAATCGTTCCAGTGAGATTTACCTATTAGGTAAAAATAAACGCTGACAATGTAGGGTGGGTGCTTTAAAATTCTTTCCCTTAATTTTATTTATTTTGTAACTATGGAGCCTGTTCAGTGGGGAATACCATTAAAAACATATTAGTTTGGGTAGTAGGTGGTGCTATGCTTTTAGCAGCATTCAATGCACTCAGCGATAAGCAGGAAGATAAACAGCAAATCGAATATTCTCAATTTATTCAGCAAGTTAATAGTGGCGAAGTATCCAATGTCAATATTGAAGGATCTGTTGTCAGCGGCTATCTGATTAAAGGTGAGCGCACCGATAAAACTGCTTTCTATACAAATGCACCTTTGGATGATAACTTGGTCAAAACACTATTGGACAACAAAGTACGCGTCAAAGTGACTCCGGAAGAAAAACCAAGCATGCTGGCCAGTCTGTTTTACAGTCTGCTGCCTGTTTTGTTGTTGATCGGTGCATGGTTCTACTTCATGCGCATGCAAAGCGGCGGTGGCGGTAAAGGCGGCGCATTCTCTTTTGGTAAGAGCCGTGCGCGTTTGTTGGATAAAGATTCCAATAAAGTGACTTTTGCAGATGTCGCCGGTTGTGATGAGGCAAAAGAAGAAGTACAAGAAATCGTAGATTATTTAAAAGCCCCCAATCGTTATCAAAGCTTAGGCGGTCGTGTGCCGCGCGGTATTTTGTTGGCAGGCAGCCCCGGTACGGGTAAAACATTGCTGGCCAAAGCGATTGCCGGTGAGGCAGGTGTGCCATTCTTCAGTATCTCAGGTTCTGACTTCGTAGAAATGTTTGTCGGTGTCGGTGCGAGCCGTGTCCGCGATATGTTCGAGCAGGCCAAGAAAAACGCACCATGCATCATCTTTATCGATGAAATTGATGCGGTCGGCCGTCAGCGTGGTGCCGGTTTGGGCGGTGGCAATGATGAGCGTGAGCAAACATTGAACCAATTATTGGTTGAAATGGATGGTTTTGAAAGTAATCAAACCGTTATTGTGATTGCAGCAACCAACCGTCCTGATGTACTTGACCCTGCGTTGCAGCGTCCGGGCCGTTTTGACCGTCAAGTTGTTGTTCCATTGCCTGATATTCGTGGCCGTGAGCAAATATTGAAAGTTCACGCTAAAAAAGTGCCTTTGGATGCATCTGTAGATTTGACTTCTTTGGCTCGTGGTACACCTGGTTTTTCAGGTGCAGATTTGGCAAACTTGGTCAATGAAGCTGCTTTGTTTGCCGGTCGTCGTAATAAAGTTAAAGTCGATCAAAGCGACTTTGAAGATGCTAAAGACAAAATCTACATGGGTCCGGAACGTCGCAGTATGGTAATGCACGAAGATGAAAAACGTGCGACAGCCTATCATGAGGCCGGTCATGCAATCGTAGCGGAAAGCCTGCCGTTTACCGATCCGGTTCACAAAGTAACGATTATGCCTCGTGGTCGTGCATTGGGTTTGACTTGGCAACTGCCTGAGCGTGACCGCATCAGTATGTACAAAGACCAAATGCTGAGCCAGCTCTCAATCTTGTTTGGTGGCCGTATTGCTGAAGATATTTTTATTGGCCGTATTTCTACCGGCGCATCTAACGACTTCGAGCGTGCAACTCAAATGGCACGCGAGATGGTAACGCGTTATGGTATGAGCGACAAAATGGGTGTGATGGTTTATGCTGAGAACGAAGGTGAAGTATTCTTGGGTCGTAGCGTAACCCGTTCTCAAAATATTTCCGAGAAAACCCAACAAGATATCGATGCGGAAATCCGCCGTATTTTAGATGAGCAATACCAAGTGGCTTACAAAATCTTGGATGAAAGTCGCGATAAGATGGAAACCATGTGCAAGGCACTGATGGATTGGGAAACCATCGATCGAGACCAAGTTTTGGAAATTATGGCTGGTAAACAGCCTAGTCCGCCTAAGGATTACAGCCACAATGTCCGCGATGACAAAGTAGAAGAGCCTGAAGCTCCTGTTGCTGAAGCTGTTGAACCTGTTGAGCAAAATGAGGTTCAGAATACTGAGTCAGTAGAAGCAGACAAAACAGATAAATCTGTATAAGGTTTGTAACAGAAAACGGTAGCTTAAAAGCTACCGTTTTTATTTTGAGGATAATCTAAAGGCCGTCTGAAAAGCTTCAGACGGCCTGATTTTATTTGGTTAATTACAAAACAGCCAAAGCAGCTTCGTAGTCAGGCTCGTTCGCAATTTCAGAAACCAACTCAGCGTGGAGAACTTGGTTTTGCTCGTTCAAAACCACCACTGCGCGGGCAGTCAGGCCGCGTAATGGGCTTTCTGTCAGTGTAACACCGTAATCGTTAGAAAAGCTGCTGCGGAATGTAGAAAGTGTCACTACATTTTCCAAACCTTCTGCACCGCAGAAACGGGCTTGTGCAAACGGTAAATCGGCAGAAATGCACAAAACAACGGTATTATTCAAAGAAGAGGCACGTTTGTTGAAAGTGCGGACGGACTGGGCGCATACGCCGGTGTCGATGCTGGGGAAAATATTCAGCACTTTGCGTTTGCCTGCAAAGTCAGCCAATGATTTCTCAGATAGGTCTGCTGCTACCAATGTGAAATCAGGTGCAACTTGGCCGATGGCAGGCAAATTGCCGTTTGTAGAAATAGGGGAGCCTTGGAAAGTAACTTGAGCCATGATTCAGTCCTTGTGTCAGGGGGAAAATAGGATGGTCTGGGGTTTAGTAATGACGGCGACGGAAATAGAACATGCCTTCGCTATCAATTTCTAAAATATAGCGGCCGTTTTGTACAGCGGCATAACCGCTTTTTCCTTCAGTATAAGGTTGCAAAGCAGCGTGTGAAATCAGATAGTCGGTCAGTTTGCCGCCATCTTGGGCAATATTGTCCACCATTTTTGCAAAGGCAGTGTGGCAAACTCCGTTGGCTGACCAGCCGGCTGAAACGCCTTTTTCATTTTTTTCCATGCATTGGCCGCTGATGACTTCTAAGTCGGTAGGGTGCTTACCAATCAGATTGATAACACCGCCCTCTATGCCGTTAATCGGATAGGTGCGTTGTTTCTTACCTTCTTTCGTTTCGCCGTCTTGAGCTGTACCTAAATCCAAACCGGCTATGGCTTGTTCATCGATATATTTAACTTTGAAGGTAGGCTTGGGCGCTTTGCCTGAAGCAGCATCATTGGCGGCAGTATCTTCAGATTTACCGCCGCAGGCAGCCAATGAAAGGCTGAGCAAGATAAGGGGGAAGGTTTTTTTCATATGAGAAACCCTAGAATACGATTATATTTCAAATGATAAACGATATTATGGCCGTCTGAAATATTCAGACGGCCTTACTATTATTATTTCAACGGACGAATACCTACCGCATCGCGTACTTTATCCAACAATTCGCGTGCTTCTTTACGCGCTTTTTGTGCGCCGGCCTGCAAAATGTCTTCAATTTGAGAGGGTTTGGCTGTCAACTCATTGTAACGCTCGCGCGGTTCTGCGAGTTCGGCATTGATTTTTGCACCCAAGAGTTTCTTAGCCTCACCCCAAGCAAGGCCTTCGGCTAGCATTTGCGTGAACTCGGCAGTTTCAGACGGCGTGGAGAAGGCTTTGTAGATTTCAAACAGAGGACTTTCATCAGGCTGTTTCGGCTCGCCGGGTTCTTTCATATTGGTGATGATTTTGTTAACCGATTTTTGGGTTTTCTTGTCATTTTCCCAAAGCGGAATGGTATTGCCGTAGGATTTGGACATTTTGCGTCCGTCCAAGCCGACCAAGAGTTCAACATTTTCGTCGATTTTTACTTCAGGTAGGGTGAAGAGCTCTTGGAAGCGGTGGTTGAAGCGTCCGGCAATATCGCGCGCCATTTCGACGTGTTGGATTTGGTCGCGACCGACAGGCACTTCATGGGCATTGAATATAAGGATGTCGGCAGTCATGAGGATAGGGTAGCTGTACAGGCCCATTTCCACGCCATGATCCGGATCTTCCTGACCGTTTTCAGTATTTGCCTGCACTGCGGCTTTATAAGCGTGGGCGCGGTTCATCAGGCCTTTTGCGGTGATACAGGTCAGAATCCAGTTCAACTCCATCACTTCGGGAATATCGCTTTGACGGTAGAAAGTGGTCTGTTCCGGATTGAGTCCGCAGGCGAGCCATGTGGCGGCAACAGCTTGAGTGGATTGATGAATCATTTTCGGCTCATGACATTTGATGATGCCGTGATAGTCGGCCAAAAAGAGGAATGATTCAGTATTGGAATCTTGCGCTGCGCGGATAGCCGGGCGGATGGCACCGACATAGTTGCCCAAGTGTGGAATACCTGTTGTGGTAACGCCTGTTAAAACTCGTTTTTTGCTCATGAAAGTATCCTTCGGCACAAAGGCCGTATGAAAATAAATATGGTGCCGATTATACCTGATTATTCTTGATTTTTCAGACGGCCTTTTGAGTAAAGGGTAACTGGATAATAAAGTTATACACATAAAATTATAAAAATAAAACTTTATAAAACAACAAGATAATAAAACTTTTTAATTAATGGAGTAAATAGCTATTGAGTTATCCACATTTGCGCTTATATAGGCTCTAACAGAATATATTTGAAGAGGAACTTAAAATGAGATTTGATAAATTGACTGCCAAATTTCAGCAAGCTCTGCAAGAAGGTCAAAGTTTGGCTTTGGCTGCGGACAGCAGCTACCTTGAGGCCGGCTTTATCTTAAAAGCGTTGCTTGACGATCAAAACAGCGGTGCTGCTGCGTTACTGGCTCATGCAGGTGTGAATGTGCCTCAAGTAAAACAACGTTTGCAGCAACATTTGAGCAGCTTGCCAAAAGTATCCGGACAAGGTGGCGATATTCTGCCTAGCCGTGAGTTGCAAGCTGTATTGAACTTGATGGACAAGGCTGCAACCAAACGTGGCGATGCCTATATCGCCAGCGAACTTTTCCTGCTGGCTTTGGTTCAGCAGAATGATGCGACCGGCAAAATTCTGAAAGAAGCCGGTGCTACCGAACAAAATATCAATGCCGCGATCGATGCGGTACGAGGAGGACAAAACGTGAACGATGCGAATGCTGAAGACCAACGAGATGCTTTGAAAAAATACACACTTGACCTGACTCAACGCGCCCGAGACGGCAAGCTTGACCCTGTTATCGGTCGCGATGATGAAATCCGTCGTGCAATTCAGGTATTGCAACGCCGTACCAAAAACAACCCTGTGCTGATTGGTGAGCCTGGTGTGGGTAAAACCGCTATTGTTGAAGGCTTGGCGCAACGCATTGTTAACGGCGAAGTACCTGAATCCCTGCGTAACAAACGCCTTTTGGTTTTGGACTTGGCGGCTTTGATTGCCGGCGCGAAATACCGTGGCGAATTTGAAGAACGCTTGAAAGGCGTGTTGAACGACTTGGCTAAAGACGATGGCAATACACTGATTTTCATCGACGAAATCCATACTTTGGTTGGCGCAGGTAAAACCGATGGTGCAATGGATGCAGGCAATATGCTGAAACCGGCTTTAGCACGCGGCGAATTGCATTGTATTGGCGCGACTACTTTGGACGAATATCGTCAATATATCGAAAAAGACGCGGCACTCGAACGCCGCTTCCAAAAAGTATTGGTTGGTGAGCCAAGCGTGGAAGATACCATCGCTATTTTGCGCGGTTTGCAAGAGCGTTATGAAATCCACCATGGTATCGATATTACCGACCCTGCTATCGTTGCCGCAGCAGAGTTGAGCGACCGTTATATTACCGACCGCTTCCTGCCTGATAAAGCGATTGATTTGATTGACGAAGCAGCCAGCCGCATCAAAATGGAGCTGGACAGCAAGCCTGAGCAAATGGATAAACTTGACCGTCGCATTATCCAGCTCAAAATGGAAAAAATGCACGTTGCCAAAGAAAGCGATGATGCCAGCAAAAAGCGTTTGGAATTGATAGACGAAGAAATCGACGGACTGCAAAAAGAATACGCCGATTTGGACGAAATCTGGAAAGCCGAAAAAGCGGCATCATCCAGCACTGCCGACATCAAGAAACAGATGGACGACATCAAAGTCAAAATCGAGCAGGCCAAACGTCAAGGCGATTTTGCCCGTGCGTCCGAACTCGAATACGGTGAGTTGCCGAAATTGGGCGCACAGTTGCAAGCTGCGGAAAGTAACCCCGACGGCAAAAAACAAAACAAACTCTTCCGTACCGAAGTTGGTGCGGATGAGGTAGCTGAAATTGTTTCCCGTATGACCGGCATCCCTGTGTCCAAAATGATGGAAGGTGAACGCGACAAGCTGTTGAAAATGGAAGAAGTATTGCACCGCCGTGTGGTCGGCCAAGATGAAGCCGTGCGTGCTGTATCCGACGCCATCCGCCGCAGCCGTTCCGGCCTTGCCGATCCAAACAAACCTTACGGCAGCTTCCTGTTCCTAGGCCCGACCGGTGTGGGTAAAACCGAGTTGTGCAAAGCTTTGGCAGGTTTCCTGTTTGACAGCGAAGATCATCTGATTCGTATCGATATGTCCGAATACATGGAAAAACATGCTGTTGCCCGCTTAATCGGTGCGCCTCCCGGCTATGTTGGCTACGAAGAAGGCGGCTACCTGACCGAACAAGTCCGCCGCAAACCGTACAGTGTGATTCTTTTGGATGAAGTGGAAAAAGCCCATCCGGACGTATTCAACATCTTGCTGCAAGTATTGGATGACGGCCGCTTGACCGACGGACAAGGCCGTACCGTAGACTTCAAAAATACCGTTATCGTGATGACTTCCAATATTGGTAGCCAACATATCCAACAAATGGGTACTCAAGACTACGAAGCGGTGAAAGAAGTTGTAATGGAGGATGTGAAAGAACATTTCCGTCCTGAAATGATCAACCGTATTGACGAAGTCGTCGTGTTCCACGGTTTGGATCAGGCTAATATCCGCAGCATTGCGAAAATCCAGCTTAAAGGTTTGGAAAAACGTTTGGAAGCGCAACATCTGCATCTGAAAGTCGATGATGCTGCCTTGGATCTGATTGCCAAAGCCGGTTTCGACCCTGTGTATGGTGCCCGTCCGCTCAAACGCGCTATTCAGTCTGAAATCGAAAATGCGCTGGCAAAAGCCTTGCTTGAAGGCAAATATGCGCCCGATAGCACAATCCATGTTAAAGAAGAGGGTGGTAAGCTCTTGTTTGCATAAGGTTAAAATAATGTAGTATGTTGTTGTAAAAGGCCGTCTGAAAGAATTCAGACGGCCTTTCTTAATTATTGATTCATATCATATATTTATTATGTAATTTAATTATTCATTGAATTTTAGAGGATATTAATTGAAAATCTTGTACCGTGGATTGATAAAGAATGCGATATAATCCGACCTGTTTGCCGAAGTTCTTGCTAAATATCTCATCTTATGTAATAATACTACAATGCAAAAACTGACTAATCAAAATCTTCACATTATTTTGTCGGAACGCTTAAATGATACCGACTTTGTTCTTATTCTCAATGCATTAATCAAATTTTTGCGCCGAGGAGGCAAAAAACAGGCTTCCGAACGTTTCGATTTGATTTTATCTACTTTAAAACAAGACGATGCTCTATGTCGTCAATTCAGCCTGCGCTTTTATACTTGGCTGTCCAAAGTTCACATCTATCCTGCGCTGATTAAGCTGGGTATTTTCTCACGTCATAGTTTTACTCGGGAGATGGGCATACGGATTTATGAACGTTTCAGCCCGTCTTATAAAGATTTTTCCAATCTGCGCGAAGTATTTTTATATCTTTTTCATTCGAAAAACGATGATAAATGGTTGCAAACCCTGAGTTTGCGCCAATGGTTGAGTATGTATGAATTGTTGCAGGGTAAGGCGGATCCTGCTTTGCTTCAGACGGCCAGCCGACAATTAACAGATGCACGTTTGCGTGCGGTAGAAATGTTGTCCATCTGGATTGCTTCCGAAGCGATTGAGCCGGACTTAATACGGATTGCCCCCCGTTTGTTGGAAGCGGATTCTGCATTTGTCGCTTTACAGCGCGAAATTGCGAAGATGGTGGAACACTATCGCCATAGCGAAGAAACGTATGACACGGCGCATTTGGAGGTTATGTTTGACCAGTGTGAAAAGCAAATTGACTATTTGCGCCGTCGTGGTACCGGAGCCGGGTCTGGTTCGTCAGTGAAAGTGGCGCACTTGTTGGAGCGCCTGCAACAAACCATTAGTCGTCTGAAACTGTTGACCAATATTCAAATCGAAACCGGCAGCCGTACCCGCTTAACCATCAATCTGATGAATGCGATGATTTACGCGGCGGTAGAGCAATACAGCACCAGCCACTTGCGTAAAAGCAGTATCCGAATGCTGGCGCGCAGTATTACGGAAAACAAAAGCCATCATGGTGAGCATTATATTACGCGCAACCGTAGCGAATATTTCAAAATGTTTTATTCCGCAGCAGGCGGCGGCGTAATTATTGCTTTGATGGCGTTGAATAAAATCCATATTGCGTCTTTGGGATTTGGCGAGTTTACTACTTCATTCCTTGCCGGACTTAACTACGGCTTAGGCTTTATGCTGATTCATATGCTGCACTGCACCGTTGCGACCAAGCAGCCTGCCATGACGGCGGCGAGCTTTGCCGAGCAGGTGGACTCAAATGAAGGCAGTAAAGCGGTGGACAACAAATTGGCAAAACTGCTGATTGATGTGTGTCGTTCGCAAAGTGTTGCCGTATTTGGTAATGTATCGATTGCCGTATTGTTGGCGGCGGGGATCGCTTGGAGTTATGCCTACACGCATGACCAGCCTTTATTGAATGAGGCAGTTACAGCCTACCAGCTTAAATCTATTGAGATTTTTACTCAGCCGACCTTATGGTATGCCGCTATTGCCGGTGTATGGTTGTTTTGCTCGGGGATTATTGCCGGCTTCTTTGACAACCGTTCTGATTATCTGAACCTGCGTCAGCGCCTGCCGTTTAATCCGTTTTTACGAAAAATCATGCGTCCGCAGCCGCGTCGCCGTTTGGCCGCTTATATTCATAAGCATTACGGCTCGCTTATGGGCAATTTTATTTTCGGTATGCTCTTGGGGATGACCGGCTATTTTGGCCATCTTTTCGGCTTGCCGCTGGATATTCGCCATGTGGCGTTCTCTTCGGCAAACTTGGGTTATGCCGCGATTAGCGGTCATGCAGATATATTCACTTTTATACTTGGCTTGGCAAGTGTATTGGCAATCGGTATGGTGAATCTGGTGGTCAGCTTTTCTTTGGCTTTGGCTGTTGCGCTCCGTTCTCGCGGCACGCGTTTGGGCAGTATGCGTAATCTACTGAAGAGCTTCTGGAGTCAAGTGAAAGCCAATCCTTTGATTTTGCTGTATCCGGTTCAAGTGAATAACAAAGACAACACGAAGTAAGATTGAAGAAAGGCCGTCTGAATATATATTTTTCAGACGGCCTTTTGATTTAAAAACTATAAAGATTAGGCTTGCAGAGAGGCGCGGTTTTCCAAAACTTGGTCAATCAAACCATATTCTTTAGCTTCATCGGCAGACATATAATTGTCGCGGTCGGTATCGCGTTCCAAGTCGGCTAAATCGCGATCACAATGTTTGGCGAGTAAGCGGTTCAGTTTCTCTTTGATTTTCAGCAGCTCTTTAGCGTGAATTTCAATGTCGGAAGCTTGGCCGGCCAAGCCGCCGCTGATGAGCGGTTGGTGAATCATGATGCGGCTGTTTGGCAGGGCAAAGCGTTTGCCTTTTTCGCCTGCGGACAACAGGAATGCGCCCATGCTTGCCGCTTGGCCCAAGCATAAAGTAGAAACATGAGGCTTGATGAAGTTCATGGTGTCGTAAATCGACATACCGGCAGTAACCGAACCGCCCGGAGAGTTGATATAGAAGAAGATATCTTTATCAGGGTTTTCACTTTCCAAGAACAGTAATTGCGCAACAACCAAGTTGGCAGATTCGTCTGTCACCGGGCCGATCAAGAAAACGATGCGCTCTTTCAAAAGGCGTGAGTAGATGTCGAATGCGCGCTCGCCGCGACCGCTTTGTTCGATAACGGTAGGGACAAGGTAATTATTGAAATCGAAGGACATTTTTGTCTCCTGTTAATGATGGAAAAGCACCAAAGCATTTAAAGCGCTTCGGTGCTTTTGATTGTCTGTTTCAGACGGCCTTAGAGCGATTAAGCTTGTGCGCCCATTACTTCGTCAAAAGACAGCGCTTTTTCAGTTACTTTAGCTTTGCTCAGAACGAAATCAACGACGTTGCTTTCTACTGCCAAAGAAGTCGGACCTTGCAGGCGGGAAGGCTCTGCGTAGTACCAGTCGATCACTTCTTGAGGATCTTCGTAGCTTTCTGCGAAGTTGGCAACAACGGCTTTGATTTGCTCTTCAGTCGGTTCCAGTTTGTTTTCTTCAACCAGTTTGGCCAAAATCAGACCCAAAGATACGCGGCGTTCGGCTTGCTCTTTGAACATGTCCAAAGGCAGATCCAAGTTGGCAGCGTCAGCCATGCCTTGGTTGACGAAGTTTTGTTTCATTTCGTTTGCCAAGCGGGCGGCTTCTTCATTTACCAAAGCAACAGGCGCTTTCAGCTCTACGGCTTTGAGCAGCGCGTTCATGACAGATTCTTTGGTTTGTTCACCGATGCGGCGCTCAACTTCGCGGCCAACGTTTTTCTTCACTTCTTCCCGCATTTTAGCAACGTCGCCGTCGGCGATACCCAATGCTTTGGCGAAGTCGGCATCAACTTCGGGCAGGATGGGTTCGGATACGTTGTTCAATGTGATGGTGAAGACAGCGGATTTACCGGCAACGTCTTTACCGTGGTAGTCTTCAGGGAAATTGACGGTAACGTCTTTGCTTTCGCCTGCCTTCATGCCGACTACGCCGGCTTCAAATTCAGGCAACATTTGACCTGCGCCCAATACGAAGGCGTAGTTTTTGGATGCGCCGCCGGCGAAAGGTTCGCCGTCGATTTTGCCTTCGAAGTCGATGATGACGCGGTCGCCGTTTTGGGCTTCGCGCTCAACATGGTTGAAGCGGGTGCGTTGTTTGCGCAGGATTTCTACAGTTTGGTCAACTTCGGCATCGCCAACAGTCGCAGTAACTTTTTCTACTTCTTGGGCAGACAGGTCGCCAATAGTTACTTCAGGGAAAACTTCAAAAATAGCGGCAACTTTGAAAGACTCTTGATCGTCTTGTTCTTCAACGCCTTCAAAGCGTGGGTAACCGGCAACTTTCAATTCTTGAGCAACGGCAACTTCGTAGAATTCGCGTTGTACCAATTCGTTGATAACGTCGTTTTGTGCGCTTGCGCCGTACATTTGGGCAATCATTTTGAACGGTGCTTTACCCGGACGGAAGCCGTCAATTTTTGCGCGGCGTTGGGTTTGTTTCAGTTTTTTCTCAGTTTCTGCGTTGATTTTGGACCAAGGCAGAGACAATACTACTTTGCGTTCCAGATTTTCTAAAGTTTCAACAGTTACGCTCATCGTAAGCCCTTAAATTTGTTGTGTTTAAACGGTTATCCTTCTGCTCAGTATTCCGAAGAATTTCGGAAGCGTGCATAAGGTCAAAATTTAGCTGCTTAGTATAACACAATGTTTCATGAATAACATAAAAAGGCCGTCTGAAAAGTGGGAAATTCTTTTCAGACGGCCTTTGTGTTTTGATATTGTTGTTTTTTACAGCTGGTCTTTTTGTGCCAGAATCCGTCGGCTGCCGTTGATGTCTGCAGGAGAGAGAACACCGGCATTTTCAAGCGCATCTATCAAATTGGCGGCACGGTTGTAGCCGATGCGCAATTGGCGTTGCAGGGCGGAAATGGAAGTCTTGCGGCTTTCCAATACGAAGGCAACGGCTTGATCAAATAACTCATCGCTGTTTGCGTTCGGATTGACAATATTGGTGGTTTCGATGGCCGCTTCGCCACTGAGCAGACCTTCCACATAATTGGTCGGAGCCTGTTCTTTGACGAAATTGACGACCTGATGTACTTCATCATCGGAAACAAACGCACCTTGCAGGCGTGTCGGTTCTGCGCTACCCGGTTGCAGGAATAATGAGTCGCCGTATTTGAGCAATTCGTCCGCACCCATTTGGTCAAGAATGGTGCGGCTGTCGATTTTGCTTTGTACGGTAAAGGCCATGCGTGTCGGAATGTTGGCTTTAATCAGGCCGGTAACCACGTCGACACTCGGACGCTGGGTGGCGACAATCATGTGAATGCCTGCCGCACGCGCTTTTTGGGCAAGGCGTGCGATTTGCTGCTCAACGGATTTGCGTTCGGTCATCATCAAGTCTGCCAATTCGTCAATGACGACCACAATCAACGGTAGTTTTTCCAGAGGCTCAGGATCGTCAGGATTTAAGCTGAACGGATTGAGTAATGGCTTACCTGCCGCTTTGGCTTGTTCGACTTTTTGGTTGAAACCGTCCAAATTGCGCACGCCGGCATGGGAAAGCAGGCGGTAGCGTTTTTCCATTTCGGCAACACACCAGTTCAACGCTTGTCCTGCCTCGCGCATATCGGTCACAACCGGACAAAGCAGGTGCGGAATGCCGTCGTAAATGCTCAATTCCAGCATTTTCGGGTCAATCATAATGAAGCGGACTTCGTCGGGCGTGGCTTTGAAGAGCATGGACATAATCATGCCGTTCACACCGACGGATTTACCAGAGCCGGTCATACCTGCGACTAAAAGATGCGGCATTTTTGCCAAGTCGCCGACAACGGGCGTACCTGCAATATCTTTACCCAAAGCAACGGTCAGTTTGGACTTGGCATCGGTAAACACGGGAGAAGAGAGGATCTCACTCAACATCACGTCTTGGCGTTTCTCATTGGGTAATTCGATGCCCATGGTGTTTTTACCGGCAATGGTTTCTACGATACGTACCGCTTGCAGAGACATTGAGCGCGCCAAATCTTTGGACAGGGCGACAATTTGGCTGCCTTTGACACCTTGTGCCGGTTCGATTTCGTAGCGGGTAATCACGGGGCCGGAAGTGGCGGAAACAACCTGTACGCCGATGCCAAATTCAGCCAGCTTGGCCTCGATTAATTCTGCGGTCTGTTGTAATTCATCTGGATTGACGGCAACCGGTTCTTCAGACGGCATACGCAACAGGTTCATGTTGGGTTTGTGGTATTCGCCGTTGTTTTTAGGTTCAGTATCGTCAAACAGGGAAGTTTGGATTTTAGGGGGCGGCGCAACGGATACGGCAACGGTTTTACGGTTGCTGCTGCTACCTGCCAACGGAGCCACCGGAGTAGCGGTAATGGTTTTGGCTTCTTTAACCATGCGGCGCGTATTTTGGGTTTCCAAAGCTTCGGAGTGGACATCTTCTTTTTTATTTTGGAACTGAGACAGTTTTTTCATCAGGTTGCCAAACAGACCGCCCATATGGCTGCCGGATTTGGCCATGACTTCCAACCATGACACCTGAGCCAACAGGGAAATGGATAAAAGCAACATCACCAGCATAATCAACAGGCTGCCCGACTTACCCAGCAGCCAAGCCAAGCCTGAACCGGCCAACAAGCCGACCAAGCCGCCTGCACCGACGGGAAGGGATTCGCTCAATGCGTTGTCAAACAGAAAATGTTCGATAATCGGACTGCACACCAGCAGGAGGAATAATGCCAAAGCAGCTACGCCGTGATTGTAAGGTTTATGGTTTTCCTGCTTTTTCATGGGGCGGAAATTTTTGTAGAGGAAAACGCAAGAGGCGGCGATCCACCACCAAAACGATAGGCCGAACAAATAATACCCGACATCGGAAAGATAGGAACCAAAAAGGCCACCGAGGTTGGCAACATCATGGCTTTTTGGAACGCTGCGCGACCATGCAGGGTCGTCCATGCTGAAACTGGCCAGGGAAATGGCCAGATAAATGGTGATAACCAAGCCAAACAGCCATAAAGCATCATTAATCAAGTTGACGACATGCTCGGGGCGCGCTTTTTTTTCTTCGTTTTTTTGCAGCTCTTTGGCGGCTTTCAGGCGTTGGGAGACCTTATTGTCGGCTTGAGTTTGTGCTTTGGTGGATTTGCGTGTGGTCGGTTTGGCTGCCGGTTTGGTAGAGACGCGTTTTTTTGTTTGGGTTTTAGAAGATTTTGCAGTCATGAGATAAAGGCCGTCTGAAAAGACCGGAGGTAATGTGCGTAAAGGGCAAATTATACCGTATTTACTGGGCACAAGAAATTGAAAAGGGCGTAATCATTATGGGATTCAGGCCGTCTGTTTGGCGTGACGAAAATTTTGGATTTCGTTTCCACCTATTCAGACGGCCTGATGTTTTGATTGATTTGGACTTACATTCTGCCCAGTTCGCGTTGTAGGGCTTGAATGTTTTTCTCTCTATCCAGAACCGCACCTTGCAGCGTACTGATGGCCTGTTGATTGACGCTGCCACCTTTGGCTGTCCGCGCTTGGCTCAGTTGCTTTTTGGCATCGGCCAAAGCCGCGCGTTCATTGGATAACTCGGTTTCCAAAATAGAACGGCGGCTGTTGACACCGGAGGATTTGGGAACCGGAGGAGGAGCTGTTTCAGAAGCGGTGCGGACAGGGGCAGGTTTGGGCGTTACTTTGTGGTTGGATTTTGCCGCTGTGTTTTTGCTTTTTGCCGGAGCTGTTTGTGATGTCGGCGCGTTGAGTGTAGGCGCATCGCTGACCGGGGCGTCGTATCGGCTGCTGCTGTATTTGCCGACAATCGGCAAATCGTTGACGGCTTGGCAGTTGCCGCTTGGGCGCGAGGTATAGACAATTGAGCCGTTGACTTCACAGGTATAGATTTTTGCGGCGTCGGCTTGGCTGTTGAAAACAGCAAGCAGCAGGGATAGGGTAAGCAGATATTTTTTCATGATTCAGGTAGGGCTGATTCGTTGCAGTTGAGCATTTTATTCTTGTTCAGACGGCATAGGCTGCTGTTTTTTAGCTTTTGCACCGTTTTTGTTTTTACTCGGTTTGTCGGCTTTTTTCTCTTGTTTATCGGATTTTTCCGCGCGTGCCTTTTTCTTAGGCTTTGCACTTGCACGTTCATCAGAGGCATTGAGGCTGCGGATGTTGAGGTGGTAACCGCTGCCTTGATGGCCGCTGATTTTAGGCAACTCGGCTTGTGCGCAGGAGGATTTGGGTTCGGAAGTATAGCTGCCGTTGCCGCAGGAATAAACTGCGGCGGCTGCGTGAAGAGAAATGCCCAAGACGAAAGAGGATACGAGGAGGTATCCGGCTTGTTTGATGGTTGAGGTCATGTTTTTCCGTATTGTGTTTTATTTCAGACGGCCTGATGGCTCTATTTTTATTGGGAAAACTCGGCTTCGACATCAACTTGGATTTGCTCAAGCTCTTCCTGCCATTGCAGCCAGTTTTCTTCCAGTCGCGTTAATTTTACTTTAGTTTCTGTTAATTGTGCGAGTGTCTCTTGCAATTTGGGTTTATTTTCTTCTGAATAAGCAGATTCTTGTGCCAAAAATGCTTCACAGGCCGTCTGAATATCAGTCAATCGCACGATTTCTTTTTCGGCTTTGTCGATTTTCTGCTGAATCGGTTTGCTGCGTTTGGCTTTTTCCTGACGGATTTGTGCTTCTATGCGCTTGGTATCCTTACGGCTTTGGCTTTGTGCAGAAGCGGCGGGAGCTGCTGCGGCGTTTTCTTGTGCTAATCGCCATTGACGGTAGTCGTTCAAATCGCCGTCGAAGTTGTTCAGACGGCCTTTGTCAATCAGTAGGAAGCTGTCGGTAGTTGCTTCAAGCAGGCTGCGGTCGTGCGAAACGACAATCAATGCGCCTTGGAAACTTTGCAGGGCAAGTGTCAGGGCGTGGCGCATATCCAAGTCTAGGTGGTTGGTCGGTTCGTCAAGCAGCAGCAGATTAGGTTTTTGCCAGATAATCATGGCAAGGGCGAGCCGCGCTTTTTCACCACCCGAAAAAGGCTCGGTCTTTTGAACCGCCATATCGCCGACAAAGTTGAAACCGCCTAAAAAGTTGCGGATTTCCTGTTCTCGGACTTCGGGCGAAAGCTGCTGGATATGCCAAACCGGACTTTGATCGGCGCGCAATGTGTCCAGTTGGTGTTGGGCAAAATAGCCGATATTGAGCTTCTCGGAGCGTACGATGCTGCCGGAAAGTAAATCGATTTTTCCTGCCAATGCTTTGATAAATGTAGATTTACCGCTGCCGTTAACGCCCAATAGGCCGTAACGTGCGCCGCTTTCCAGAGACAAGGTGATATCGTGCAAAACGGTATTGTCGCCATAACCCAAGTCGGCATGGTCGAGTTTCAACAATGGATTGGGCAGGTGGGTCGGATTGGCAAACTCAAAGGAAAACTCACTATCCAAATGCGCTGGGGCGATGCGCTCGAGCTTGGCTAATGCTTTCATGCGGCTTTGAGCTTGTACGGCCTTTGTGGCTTTGGCTTTGAAACGGTCGATAAAGGATTGCAGATGTTTGATTTGCGCCTGCTGTTTGACGTAGGCGGCTTGTTGTTGCGCCAGACGTTGGGCACGTTCCGCTTGGTAGAAATCGTAATTGCCGCCGTATTGGGTCAGTTTTTGTTGCGACAGCTCGATGGTGTGGGTTGTGGTGGCATTCAAAAAGTCGCGGTCATGGGAGATGATGATTTGCGTACAGGGCAGGGAAGCGAGATGGTTTTCCAGCCATAGTACGGTTTCTAAATCCAAATGGTTGGTCGGTTCGTCCAAAAGCAGCAAATCAGCACGACAAATCAGCGCTTGGGCAAGGTTGAGGCGCATACGCCAGCCGCCGGAGAAGGATTTGACGGGACGGGTATGTTCTTCTTGTGCAAAACCCAAGCCGTTAAGCAGTTTGGCGGCGCGAGCCGGAGCAGTATAGGCATCGATTTCTTCAAGTTTGGCGTGATATTCGGCTTGCTTCATGCCGTCGTTTTGCGCTTCTGCTTGGGCCAAGGCCGTCTGAAAAGCCTGCAATTCGGCATCGCCTTGCAAAACGTAGTCTAAAGCGGAAATATCTAAATCAGGCGTTTCTTGAGAGACGGAAGCCAGACGCCATGTTTTGGGAATAAGGATTTCGCCGCCATCTTGCGTGATTTCACCTTTTATCAGCGCAAACAGGCTGGATTTTCCCGTACCGTTTTTACCGATTAATCCAACGCGTTGGCCGGGGTTGATTACGGCATCGGCTTTATCAAGCAGGACTTTCAAACCGCGTTGCAGGGTGAGTTTTTTAATTTCTATCATGATGGCAGGCAAGGGGGTAAGTAAAACGAAAGGCGTTATTTTACCTGAAAAGACATATAAAAGGCCGTCTGAACAAGTATGAAAACGAAATCAACGATTTCTATTTCACTTATTTAGACGGCCTTTATGAAATGACAGTCGGGAATGCTTTCAAATTGTCTGTCGTTTCAATTAAATTTGAAGATTGGCATTGTCTGCATGGATTTGGCGCAGGAATTTTTGTGTCCGCTCATGTTTGGGATGATTGAACAAATCTTGCGGGCTGCCTTGTTCGACAATAACGCCGCCATCCATCACAACGACGGTGGTTGCCACTTCTAAGGCAAATTTGATTTCATGCGTAACGACAACCATGGTCCAGCCTTCTTGTGCCAATTCCTTCATGGTATCCAAAACATCTTGCACCAATTCAGGGTCGAGTGCGGAAGTCGGTTCATCAAACAGCATTAATTCAGGCTGAATTGCCAATGCGCGGGCAATGCCGACACGCTGCTGTTGACCGCCGGAGAGTTGGTAGGGGTAGAGGTCAATCTTATCGCCCAAACCGACTTTTTCAAGCAATTTGACAGCCTCTTCACGCGCTTTGGCGACAGGCTTGCCTTGTACGGCAACCGGCCCTTCCATGACGTTTTCCAACGCAGTTTTGTGTGGAAAGAGGTTGTATTGTTGGAACACCATGCCGGATTTGCGGCGCAGTGCCAAAATATCATGTTTGCTTGGTTTTTTGGAAAAATCGATGCTTAACGGCTGCGCATTGTCAAACTCGATCTGACCTTGTTCAGGCATTTCTAAAGCGTTTAAACAGCGTAAAAACGTGGTTTTGCCTGATCCGGACGGGCCTAGGATAACCACCACCTGTCCTTTGCCGACATCCAAATCGATGCCGCGCAAAATGGTATTTTCGCCAAAGGTCTTATGGATATTGCGGATTTTAATCATGACAACTCCTTATTTGGCGACATAACGGTCGAAACGTTTTTCCAAACGCGCCTGAATCAAAAACAGCACTTTACAGAAACACCAATAAACCAATGCGGCTTCGATATAAACCGGTAGATAGTCATAGGAGCGATTCGCAATCTGTTGGGTAACTTGGAATAATTCAGTTACCGTTACAACAGCTGCAAGCGAGGTATTTTTGAATAAACCGATAAATTCATTGCTCAAAGGCGGTACGGCAACGCGGAATGCCTGCGGAGCGACAATGCGGTGGAAAGTCTGCATATAGGTCATACCGATGGAGAAACCGGCTTCCCATTGGCCTTTAGGTACGGACAAAATTGCCGCGCGTATGGTTTCGGAAGCGTATGAGCCGACATTGAGCGAAAAGCCGATGATGGCGGCAGGAATCGGGTCGATATAAATACCAACAGATGGCAGACCGTAGAAGACCACTGCTAGTTGTATTAAAAGCGGTGTTCCACGAATGACCGAAATATAGAATTCAACCACTTTAAGTAGAATTTTTTGAAGAATTCCACCTGGTGGCATGATTCTTACCAAAGCAACGGCTACGGCAATAATCATACCGATAACGAAAGAAGCAATCGCCAGAGGAAGAGATACTATAAAGCAGGCTTTGACCATAGGCCAAAACGCGCTGATGAACATATCAGCGCGTGTTTCCGTCATAAACGGCAGAGAAGCAAGAAAATTATTTAACACTGATGTCTTTTCCGAAGAATTGTTCGCCCAGCTTTTTCAGCGTGCCGTCGGCTTTCAGCTCAGTCATGGCTGTGCTGAATTTGGCCAATGCCTCATCATTGCCTTTATTGACAATCAAGCCGGAGCCGACTTTTTCATCAGCCGGGGCAGACCAAACGATTTTTACACCAGCATCAGGTTTATTTTTCAGGTAGTCCAATACTGCCAATTCGTCGTTCAGGGTTGCGTCGGCACGTTTTTGTTCAATCAGGGTCAGAGATTGTGCCAAACCATCTACCGGTACGAGTTCTGCGCCTGCAGCTTTGGCTTTTTCACCATAGTTACTGGTCAGGGATTGTGCGGTTTTCACGCCTTTGATGTCATCTATGGATTTGATGTTGCTGTCTTTGCGTACAACCAATACAGCACCGCTCCAGCTGTAAGGTTCGGATTTGTCAAAAGTCGCTTGACGCTCAGGGCTGGTCAGGCCAACTTGGTTGGCGACTACGTCAAAACGGCCGGCTTTTAAACCTGCCATCATGGAGTCCCAACGTGTTTCTTTAAATTCAACTTTGATGCCCAGTTTGTCGGCAACTGCGCGGGTTACTTCGACATCATAGCCGGTCAATTTGCCGTCTTTGTCGTGGTAGGTAAATGGTGCGTAAGTACCTTCCGTACCGACAGTGATGGTACCTTTGTTGTTGATACGCTCAATCAGCGAGCCGGAGGCCGCACCGGATTGTGCCGGAGCAGAAGAAGCTGAGTTGCTACCTTCTCCACCGCAAGCAGCCAAAACTACTGCAGCGATGGTACCGAGTACGAATTTTTTCAACATGGATTTTTACTCCTGACTTTAAGTGTGTCATTTAGTATTAAAGCGTGCATTCTAAGCGAAACTGCCCAAAATACAAAATACATCTTATTTCTTAAAAGGCCGTCTGAACGCTGATTTGTTCAGACGGCCTTGAGTGGTGTATCAAAATTTCGGCTTATGCAATTTCAAGCCACATGACTTGATAGGGTTGCAGTACCAAATCCTGATTCAGAGAAACGGTTTGGCCGCTGATCAAATCGTGCGCTTTAAACGGCATGGCCTGCAGAGTGTGCGCACTGATGGTTTGCGCATGTTCGCTGAAGTTGCCGAATGCCAAAAGCGCGTTGTTGCGCATATAGCCGATGATGTGTTTGTTGTTGGTGTTGAAGGTGACCAATCTGCCGCCATTAAAGCGCGGATTGCTTTGGCGGATGGAAATCATATGGCGCAAACCTTGGAAGATTTGACCGGCAGTGGTCGAGCCGTCATGACGTTGGTTATACAACTCCTCATTGTAACGAGGACGGTGTGCCCAGCGGCTGTCGTCGCTCTTGTTGCTATCGTTCGACCAGTCGTCGTCGTTGAGCGTACCGACTTCGTCGCCTAGGTAAATCAGCGGTAGGCCGCCGGTACTCAAAGCAATGCTGTACAAAAGTTTAATGCGCTCAACGGCATATGGATCGTTTTGCGCCAAGCCGACCAATGCTGCGGCTGTACCGCTGACACGGCAGTCGCCTGTGCTTGGGTTGTATTGGAACGGTACACCGCGCGCGAAGCTGCCGTCGAAATGGTTGACGAAGAAGCGGTTGAGGAATTGGCGGTGGTCGTAGCCGTGGATGCCGAATTGCGATGCGTCTTCGTCGGCGAACGTCCAGCCGATGTCGTCATGGCTGCGGACGTAGTTGACCCATGCCGTGTGGTCGGGCAGGTTGTGACGGTAGGTCAGTGCTTGATGGAGCAGGTTGACTTCGCGCGTGGCGAGGGTGTTCCACAACAATGCCATTTGCAGAGGGTTGTAGCCGATTTGACATTCGTCTTGGCTGATGTATTGGACAACTTGGTCAGGATGGACAATGGCTTCGGATTTGAAGAACACAGCTGGCGCTGCAATACGCATTACGGAGTTAAACGCGCGAATTAAGGCATGGGCTTGCGGCAGGTTTTCGCAGCTTGTGCCCATTTGCTTCCAAATAAAGGCAACAGCGTCCATGCGCAGAATATCAACGCCCAAGTTGGCAAGGAACATCATTTCGCCTGCCATGGCACGGAATACCCATGGGTTGCTGTAATTCAAGTCCCATTGGAAGGAGTTGAACGTCGTCCATACCCAGCGTCCGTCTTCCAGTTGGGAGAAGCCGCCCGGATGTTGGTCGGGGAAGATTTCACGCAGGGTGCGGTCGTATTGGTCGGGCATCCAGCGGTCGGGGAAGATGTAGTAGAAGTTGTCGTAGAGCGGATCGCCGGCGGCGCAGCCTTTTGCCCATTCGTGTTCGTTAGAAGTATGGTTGAAGATGAAATCGACAACGGCGGAAATACCTGCTTCATGCAAGGCGGCAATGACATCGCGCAAGTCGTCTATTGTGCCCAGTGCCGGATTGACATCGCGGTAGCTGCTGACCGCATAGCCGCCGTCGCTTTTGCCTTCAGGGCATTTAAACAGGGGCATCAGGTGCAGATAGGTCAGACCCAACTCTTGGAAATAGGGGATTTTGGCTTTCAAACCTTGCAGATCGCCTGCGAACAAATCGACGTAGCACACGCCGCCAACCTGTTTGTTGGATAAAATCCAGTCAGGATCGTTTTCACGCGCAATATCAATATCTTTTAAGGATGAGTTGCGTTGGGAATAGCTTTGCCATGCTTGGGCAATCAGTTGCTCCAGCATGGGGAGGACGGCTTCGTTGTTGTTGTAAACATTATCCAGCTCGTGCATCAGTTTTGGGAAGTGTTCTTCAAGTCGTCTGTCAAACTGTTTCCAGTCTTCAGATGTCTCGATACTTACACGCTGTTCGGGGGTATAAATCGATAGAGTGCGTTCTTTAAGGTGATGCAAGGTCAAATCAACCTGTTGAGTCTGGGTCAACATAATGCCTACTCCGAAGTTAAGGTGAAATTGTTTTGAAGCTTGGTTTCACTTCTTTTGCAAATTCATGCCGATTGTGGGCGGCTAAGACTGTAATTTTGTGTCAAGAAACTGTCTCAATGATACTGGAAGTGCTTGAGTGTGCATAGGGTTTTCTCGGCTCCGGAAAAGGTTTTTTCAAGTGTTTGATTTTGATTAAAAGTAGGGTTGAGCATATGAAAAGCGGCCTTTTGACGAACTTATCTTTCAGACGGCCTGAGTTTGTGAGAAAAACTTTTATTTTTATTATCTTAGATATCTCTTTATTTCAATATGGCCGTCTGAAACATATGTGCAACATAGCGGATTACTTATTTCATCTAAAAACGTGTCATGGAGATTAAGTTCATGACTTCTGATGTAAATCAAAATTCTAGAAAGAGGCAGTTATTCTGTTTTAAATAGAGAGGGAATGTACGAATTTCATTCATCAAAAAATGAATCCATAAAATCTATTATTGATAGTGGTTATTGTTTATATTATCAAGTTAATAAGGAAGGGGTGTTTGTCTGGTTTGTCATGCTTTTTTAATATTATTTTTTAAAATTAGACTTGACCCATTACAAGCAATTACTTAAAGTACCCATCTTATTTTTACACAAGAAAACGGGTTGTCCCGTTCCAAAAAAATGAGCGCAATCAAACCACCACAAATCACCGTATTCGACAGCAAGCCAACCGATGCTTATTTCTTCGGTACTTGCGTTCTCGACCTTTTCATGCCTGAAGCCGGTATGGATGCCATCACTTTAATCGAACAACAGGGCATCCGTATCCATTATCCGATGGAGCAAAGCTGCTGTGGCCAACCAGCCTATTCATCAGGCCATCCTAAAGAAGCCTTTGATGTTGCCAAAGCGCAACTGGATTTATTCCCTGAAAATTGGCCGATTGTCGTGCCTTCCGGTTCTTGCGGTGGCATGATGAAACACCACTGGCCGACTTTGTTTAAAGGTACCGAGTACGAGCAAAAAGCCATTGATTGCGCCAACCGTATCATTGAATTCACCCACTTCCTGCTGGCGATTGGTTACAAACCTGAAGATAAAGGCGAGCCGGTTAAAGTGGCCGTTCATACTTCCTGCGCGGCGCGTCGTGAGATGAATGTCCATGTGTCAGGCTGGCAGCTGATTGACGGCATGGAAAATGTTGAACGTATCGTTCATGACCATGAAAGCGAGTGCTGCGGTTTTGGCGGTACATTCTCTGTGAAACAAGCTGATATTTCCGGCGCGATGGTAACCGACAAAGTTGCAGCCTTAAAAGAAACAGGCGCAACTGAAATCATCAGTGCGGATTGCGGCTGCATGATGAATATCGGCGGCAAAATTGCTAAAGACGAACCCAATATGCCGCGTCCGAAACATATTGCATCTTTCCTGTTGGAACGTACCGGAGGTAAAGCATGAGCGCGCGCGAAAATATTTTAGCGAAACTGAAAAAAGCCGATGCCTTGCCGATGGAAGAACCGCCGGTTTTTGATTATTACCGTGAAATGGGTGTTTCTTGGGCAAACGATGTCGAACGCTTGAAACATTGGGCGGCTGCCATGCGTGCCGTCAAAACTGAAATCTATTGGGTTACCAAATCCAACTGGCCGCAAGTATTCCGCCAAGCAGCCGAAGGTAAAGGCTTGAAAAACATTCTGCTCCCATTGGAAACAGAACATGGTCAGCTGGCCCGTGCAGCTTTGGCCGATACCGATATTGAACCGCGTGGTTTTGAGCGAAAAATCGACGACTGGAAAAACGAATTCTTTACCGATATTGAGGCTGGTTTTAGCGGCTCTAAATGCGGTATTGCCCGTACCGGCACGATTATGCTGGAGTCCAGCCCTGTTGAGCCGCGCAGCCTGAGTTTGGTTCCGCCTGTGCATTTCTGCCTGTTTGACACCAGCAAAATGTACAATGAATTCCATAATGCTGTTGAAGGCGAAAAACTGGTAGGAAAAGGCATGCCTACCAACGTTATTTTGATTTCCGGCCCGTCTAAGACTGCCGATATTCAATTGACTTTGGCCTATGGTGCACACGGCCCGCGCGATTTGGTGGTTTTGGCTGTTCTGCCTGATCACATTTCCCCTGCCGATTTGGAGGAAAAAGCATGAGTTCCCAAACCATTAAATTCCATATGAAGCCGGAAACGTTCAAGCAAAACGCCGCGATTTCTTTGCAAGACAAGCCTCTGCGTAAAAGCTTGCGCACAGCGATGGATATGCTGATGACCAAGCGCAAAGCCGTTTTGACAGATGAAGAAGAGCTGCAAAGCCTGCGTGACTTGTGTGAACATGTCCGTCAACGTTCGTTGTCCAAATTGCCTGCATTGCTGGAACAATTGGAAGAAAACCTGACCAAGCTGGGCGTTAAAGTCCACTGGGCGGAAACACCTGCCGAAGCCTGCCAAATCATTCACAACATCATTACCGATAAAAACGGTAAGCTGATGGTGAAAGGCAAATCTATGGTCAGCGAAGAGATTGAGCTGAACCATTATCTGCAAGACCAAGGCATCAAAGCGGTTGAGAGCGACTTGGGCGAGTTTATCGTTCAAATGGCCGGCGAAAAACCAACCCATATCGTGATGCCTGCCATTCACAAGACCAAAGAGCAGGTTAGCGAGCTTTTCCATCAAAACCTTGGCACTCCATTAACAGATGATGTAGACCAGTTGACTGGATTTGCGCGTAAAGCATTGCGCGATATTTACAGCACTGCCGATGTCGGTTTGAGCGGTGTGAACTTTGCCGTTGCTGAAACGGGCACTTTGTGTCTGGTCGAAAACGAAGGCAACGGCCGCTTGAGTACCACTGTACCGCCTGTGCACATTGCCATTACCGGTATTGAAAAAGTGGTTGCGAAGCTGTCGGATGTTCCACCTTTATACAGCCTGTTGCCACGCTCCGCCATCGGTCAGAACATTACCACTTATTTCAATATGATTACCGGCCCTCGCCGTAGCGAAGAGCTGGACGGCCCTCAAGAAATGCACTTGGTACTGCTTGATAACGGCCGTAGTCAAGCTTATGCAGAAGATCAAATGCGCCGTACCTTGCAATGTATCCGTTGCGGTGCGTGTATGAACCACTGTCCGGTTTACACCCGTATCGGTGGCGCGGCTTACGGTACGACTTATCCCGGCCCGATTGGCGAGATTATCTCTCCGCATTTGTTAGGTTTGGATGCGACACGCGATCTGCCGACTGCGTGTACCATGTGTGGCGCCTGCGTTGAAGTTTGTCCAGTACGCATTCCGATTACCGAACAAATGCAACGTCTGCGTGTTGAAGCACAACGTTCGCCAACAGAAACCGTTCCACATCCTATTCGTGGTCAAGGTGCATCGCATACTTTCGGCGAACAAATGGCATGGCGTACGTTTAACGGTATTTTCAGCGGCAGTAAGGCTTATCGAGCATTCGGCTGGGCTGCTACCAAATTCCGTGCATTGACGCCAAGCAAGCAGTTAAGCTGGACCAATAACCATGTTCCGATGAAACCTGCCAAGCAAACATTGCATGAGATGATGGCAGAAAGAAAACGTCAGCAAGAAAAAGCATAAGGCTTAATAAATAAAACCTGAGGAATTAAAAGGCCTCAGGTTTTATTTTTTATTGAATGCTGCTGGTGTGGCATCGCTATTTGTAAAGGTGTTTGATTTGATTATTTTATCTTGATTCTTTTAAAGAAAAAGGCCGTCTGAAAGATTTTCAGACGGCCTTTATTACAGCCAAAAGTTTTGCCTAAGTCCTTAGAGCAATACTTTTTCCACACCGCCGTTATTGGCTTTTTTCACAAACTCATCCAGCCAGTTTTCGCCGAGGATGTGTTTCGCCATTTCAATGACTATGTAGTCTGCAGGCATATTGTTGTCGTCGGCGTAGCGGCTCAAGCCTTGCAGGCAGGCTGGGCAGGAGGTAAGCATTTTGACGGGTTCGCCCTGCGGCAGCTCTTTGAGGTTTTTCTCAATTTCCTCTTGTTTGCGGAACTTGACCTGAGTGGCAATGTCTGGTCGTTTGACGGCAAACATACCGGACTCGCCGCAACAGCGGTCGCTTAAGATGACTTTCTGTCCCATCAGGCTGCTGGCCATTTGGGTGGCGTTCATAGTTTTAATCGGGGTATGGCAAGGGTCGTGGTAGAGGTATTGCTGACCTTTCACGCCGTTTAGTTGCACCCCTTTTTCAAGCAGATATTCGTGGATATCGATGATACGGCAGCCTGGGAAGATTTCTTCAAAACGGTATTTTTCCAGTTGGTCATAGCAGGTACCGCAACTGACGACGACGGTTTTAATGTCGAGGTAGTTGAGGGTGTTCGCCATACGGTGAAAGGCGACGCGGTTGTTGGTGCTCATTTCTTCGGCTTTAGCCTTATTGCCGCCTGCGTCTTGAGGATAGCCGCAACACATATAGCCTGGCGGCAGGACGGTTTGTACACCGACATGCCAGAGCATGGCTTGGACGGCGAGTCCGATTTGGCTGAACAGGCGCTCAGAGCCGCAACCTGGGAAGTAGAACACGGCCTCGGCATCTTCCGGAGAAGCCGGATTGCGGATGATAGGAATACTTTTGTCGTCTTCTATACCCAGCATGGAGCGCGGAGTTTTGGCAGGCACGCTTTTGGGTAAAGGACGGTTGATGAAATGGATAACCTGTTCTTTGATTGAGGCGGTACCGACGGTGGCTTTCGGTTCGGCTTTTTGCTTTTTAGTGCCAATCGGAAGAAGCTTGCCGATTTTGTAGGCAAAGTTTTGTGCAGGGAAGCCGGTCTGTATCATTGCGGCGCGAAGGACTTTGATGGTTTTCGGGCCTGTGGCGTTCAAAAATGCCATACCCATTGAAGCCGCAGGCGCAAAGCGTTTGTGGCCGGAATCGGCAAGGTAGTTGCGGACGGCTACGGTAACGTCGCCAAAGTCGATGTTGACAGGGCAAGGTTTAACGCAGCGATGGCACACGGTGCAGTGGTCGCCGATGTCCATCAGTTCTTCAAAATGTTTGACGGAAACGCCGCGACGGGTTTGTTCTTCGTATAAGAAGGCTTCGGTCAGCAAGCCTACGCCGAGAATTTTATTGCGGGGGCTGTACAGCAGGTTGGCACGCGGAACGTGAGTAGAGCAAACAGGTTTACATTTGCCGCAGCGCAGACAGTCTTTGATGGAATCGGCGATGGTACCGAGGTCTGATTTTTCCATAATCAGCGATTCCGCACCCAAAAGCTCGAAGGATGGTGTGTAGGCGTTGCGTAAGTCCGAGCCTTTCATCAGTTTGTGACGATTGAAGGTATGTTTCGGATCGACTTGGTTTTTGTAGTTCCAAAACGGTTGCAAATCTTCATCGGTCAAAAATTCGAGCTTGGTAATGCCGATGCCGTGTTCGCCGGAAATTACGCCACCGAGCGAACGGGCGATTTTCATAATGCGTTCGACCGAACGATAGGCCGTCTGAAGCATTTGGGCGTCGTCTGAATTGACGGGGATGTTGGTATGGACGTTGCCGTCGCCGGCGTGCATATGCAACGCGACGAAGACACGCCCGCGCACGGTTTTGGCGTGGATTTTGCCTAAGCCTTCGATGATTTTGGTGTCGGTTTTGCCGCTGAAGATTTCGGCGAGCGGTTTCATTACGTCGTCTTTGACGGACACGCGCAGGCGGAAATCGCGGAAGGCAATAAAGCAGCTCTCCTCGTCTTTGGCTTCGGGCGCGGCATGGACGGCTTGGCCGTAGCGGGCTTTATAATCGGCAAGTGGCGTGTCCAGATTGGCGAGCAACCAGTCCCAACGCTCTTTGACGGCGGAAACGTGGACTAGGGCGTGTTTGCCGCGTTCGCCCAATAGTTCGGCAGTTGGCAGGTCGGTTCCCATTTTGTCGATGGGGAGTTTGCCGGACAGATATTGCTCCAAGGCGGCACAGAGTTTGAGTTTGTTTTGGATGGAAAGCTCAATGTTGATGCGTTCGATGCCGTCTGAATACTCGCCGAGCCTTTCGAGTGGGATTACTACGTCTTCGTTGATTTTAAAGGCGTTGGTATGTTTGGCAATGGCGGCGGTGCGGCTGCGGTCAAGCCAGAAGGTTTTGCGCGCTTCTGGAGATATGGCGATAAAGCCTTCTCCGTCACGGGCGCGGGCGAGTTCGCAGATGTGTTCGGCGGCTGCCTGCACGGCAGCTTCATCGTCGGAAACCACGTCTGCCAGCAAGACCATTTTAGGTCGGCCTTTACCTGCCGCTTTGGTGGCATAGCCGACAGCGCGGACGTAACGCCAGTCTAAATGTTCCAAACCGGCCAGTCGTACGCTTTCATGGGCAAGCAGGAAATCGCGGATTTCGACGATGGAAGGTGTGGCGGTGGCGACCGTGCCGAAAAATTCCATACACACGGTGCGCGTGTATTTCGGCATTTTATGTAACACGAAAGCAACGCTGGTGATGATGCCGTCCGTGCCTTCTTTTTGCACGCCGGGCAGGCCGCTCAAGAATTTGTCGGTAACGTCTTTGCCCAAACCGACTTTGCGGAATTTGTGACCGGGAATTTCCAAGCGTTCGGTTTTAACGATATTGATGCCGTCTGAATCGAACGTATGTACGTCAAACAAGGCGGTTTCTTCATCGTGGATTTTGCCGAAATTGTGGCGCACGCGTTCGATACGCAACCATTCGCCTTGAGGATTGACCATGTTCCAGTAGGCGAGGTTGTCCAAGGCAGTACCCCACAGCACGGCTTTTTTACCGCCTGCGTTCATTGCCACATTACCACCCACGCAAGACGCATCGGCGGAAGTCGGATCAACGGCGAACACTAAACCTGCCTGATGTGCGGTTTCTTCTACCCGGCGGGTTACTACGCCTGCGCCGCAATGGATAATTGGATGTCTGCCATCCAAGCCTGCCAGCTCAACGTATTCGACGCCGCGATGCTTGTCGAGTTTTTCGGTATTGATGACTGCGCTGTTTGCGTCCAAAGGTACAGCGCCACCGGTATAACCCGTACCGCCGCCGCGCGGGATAATAACTAAGTCCAACTCGATTAAGGCGCGCACCAAAGGCGCGATCTCTGCCTCGGTATCAGGATTGACGACGACAAATGGATACTCCACGCGCCAGTCGGTCGCATCGGTAACGTGCGTTACGCGAGCCAATCCGTCAAACATGATGTTGTGCGGTTTGGTGATTTTGCTTAAGCGCTCCAAAATTAGATGGCGTTTTTGGATGGTTTCATCAAAACTGCTATCAAAACGCTTGACTGCTTTTTCTGCTGCGGCAACCAAGACATCCACTTGCCGATTATCATCGCGGCGTTTGCGGATTTCATTTAAGCGGTGGCGCATTTCGCGTACCAACGCGGCGCGGCGTTTTGGGTGCTCCAGCAAGTCATCGACCAGATACGGATTGCGCACGACCACCCAAATATCGCCCAATACTTCAAACAGCATTCGTGCCGAACGTCCTGTTTTGCGTTGACCGCGCAGGTCTTGCAGGATTTGCCACGCTTCGTTGCCCAACAGTCGGATGACGATTTCGCGGTCGGTATAAGAAGTATAGTTATAGGGAATTTCTCGAATACGCTGAGGGGCAGTAGTCGTGGTCATGGTCGTGTTCCGTTGATGGATGTAATGTTTTTATATTAAAGGCCATCTGAAAAATGCAATTTCTTCTTGATGGCGTAAGGTGTTAATGTAGTGTAATTTTCGATATTTTTCAATGGAAAAGACAATAAACATTTCAATGGGAATGATTTGCAACTAGGTAATATTGTTTACAATCTTGTCGTGTAAATGGTTTTCAGACGGCCTGAGAGATTTTATCGCTTGAGTTTTTCTGTAAAACCGCTATAATGCGTTTCTTCTATGGCGGGTCTCCCCGCATGGTAATTCGGAACACCGGGTCAGGGGCGGAAGCCAGCAGCCCACTCTGATGAGCCAGTGCCGGGGGTTCGGCTCGCCACCTTATTCAAAAATGCCGGAGATGGTTAAGTCTCCGGCATTTTTCATTGTATAAAGCGTAATAAAAAGGCCGTCTGAAATCTCATTTTCAGACGACCTTTGAGTTTATGAACCAGCTATTTATGCTTCTTCTGATTTTGTATTGGGCAAAACGCAGTTCAGGATAATGGCCAATACGGCACATAAACCTACACCGGCGAAGCTCAAAGTACCTACTTTGATAATCATGCCGCCGATACCGGTCGTCAATACGGAGCTGACGATAACCAGATTTTTCGGCTGCATCAAATCGACTTTCGCATCAATCAATGTTTTGATGCCCAAAGAGGCGATTGTACCGAACAGCAGCAACATAATGCCGCCCATAACCGGCATGGGAATCGAAGCCAAAAACGCGTTGAACTTACCGAAAAATGCCATGAAAATCGCAAAAATAGCCGCCCAAGTCATGATGACGGGGTTGCTGTTTTTGGTAATCATCACCGCGCCGGTTACTTCGCCGTAAGTGGTCACAGGAGGGCCGCCAATCAAACCGGCCACGCATACGCCCAGGCCGTCGCCGGCGAGGGTTTTGTCCAAGCCAGGGTCTTTGGTGTAGTTTTTGCCGGTTACATTACCGATGGCCATAATGCCGCCGATGTGTTCGATGGCCGGGGCGATGGCAACGGGCAACATAAACAAGGCTGCCTGCCAGTTGACTTGAGGCGTTTCAAAATGAGGGACCGCAAACCAAGGAGCGTTGATGATGGCACTGGTATCGACCAAGCCCATGATTAGAGCCAATACATAACCGGAAGCCACGCCGATCAAAATCGGAATCAGCTTCATCATTTTGCTGCCGAAGACAGAAACAATGACGGTTATTGCAAAGGTAAAGCCGGAGAGAATCAGCGAGTCGATATAGTCGATGACCTGTTTTCCATCTGCCTGACCCATGGCCATGCTACTGGCTGCAGCGGCCACGGACAAACCGATTACCATAATCACCGGACCGATAACCACGGGCGGCAACAGCTTGTGTACCGCATCCAGACCGCGCCATCTGATCAACGCGGCAAAGACAAAGTACATGAAACCGGCTGCAAACAGACCGAACATGGTAGAAGGCAGACCCCATTCGCCGATGGAGTAGATAATCGGTGCAATAAAGGCAAAAGAAGAGCCGAGGAAAATCGGCACTTTACGTTTGGTAACCAATTGGAACAACAAAGTGCCCAAGCCTGCGCCCAATAATGCCAAAGCCGGGTTCAGGCCCGTCAGAAGCGGCACAAGCACCATGGCACCGAATGCGACAAACAAAATCTGCGCACCGGCTACCGCCGTTTTAAGCTGATTCATAAAAGCTCCGAATAAAATTCAAACGGCGCAGATTATACTGATTTATCCTAGTCATGAACATTTATTTACAAAAGGCCGTCTGAACAAATGTAACGATGACACCTGTTCAGACGGCCTTGTTCGATAACGAATGGTTAATAACTTATCAAAATCGATTAGGAAAATTTTCAGCCGCGTGTTTCGCGCCAAACCAAATAATCGCGCAGGGGTGGCATGGGCGGATTGATGCAGTGCGGACAGATACCGGTTGTGTCTTCATCGTCGCTGTCGATATGGTAGTCGTTTGGATCGAAGCGCACCTGCTGCATCACAGCTTGCGCCAATGCTTGTTCCTGTACGACATCAAATTCAAATTTTTCCAAAATCTCATTCAATAGGCAGATTTCGCCGTCGCTGAAAGATTCGCTGTGTTTGGCAATGAGACGTTGATAATCTTCATTGCTGATTTTTTCGTAAAGTAAATCGGTCTGGATAGTCATGATTTTATTGTTGAAATAAGATGGTCAAGGTGCGGATTATAGCGGATATCGTGGTGGCTGTTTTAAAGGATGTCTTTAAGTTGACGGGCTTTGGCGGATGTGGGGATAAATCTGTTCAATTCAATATTGACTGCCTGAAAATCGCGGCTATCAAAAAAATCGCCGATACGTATGGTTTTTCCCTGATAATCGAAAGACCATGCACCTTGTACACATTTTTGGATACGTAAAATATTGGGAATATTGTGAATTTTTCGTTTCATACCATTTTGGTATAGGTTTTCGTTTGGCAACCTCTGTTTCCTTCCTTGTGCAATAGGAGCTTTGGGAATATGGTCACGAGAATGCCATTCGGAGATTTCTGACAATGGGAAACTACGCCAACGCCCAATGGAGAACAAGGTATAACCATGAGACAGCGTATGGTTACGGATCTTGATGTTTTCACGTCCGAAAAGTTGCCAAAGAAGGCCGTAAACAAGTGAACCCACTAAGTAGAAAGTAAAAAGTAAAGGGATGAGAATGGCTTCTAAATTAGTGAAATAGTGCTCTTCAAGGTAAAACGGCGCGATGCATGTAAGAGCAAAGGAAAACATAAGAAATACCGCGGTAAAACCGATTTCCTGCGAGTCATGTACAACACGCGCAGATACGGCAATACCGTTGGGCATGCGCTCGATTTTATAACGCGAAGATGCCATCAATAGCCTCCTATTTTTTCGGTCTGATACGCTTTTTGCAGCGGCTTAATTTGCGCCAAGCATGCATGATCGATTTGTTCGGCAATTAAATGGGCTTTTCCTTGTGCGCGGCACTCGGCGGCAATTTTGCCTGCATCTACTTGGTTGGCGGCCTTAAGTAAGGCCAGCCAGTGTTCGCGTTGCGGATAGGGGGTGTCTTCAAGGTTCAGACGGCCTTGTTTGTCGGCCACGCAGACGTTTAAGGCCGTCTGAAAACGTTCGGGGCGGCGGAATGCGTCGGTTTTTTTCAAAACATTCAAAATGGTTTTGCTTTTGAACTGCCCGACTTGATGGAGCATGATGTGCCAACGGCAGACAAGTTCGGCAAGCTCGGCGCAGTGTTTGGGTGCGCGCAGGCGTTGATTGACTTCGCGGACGGGTTCGACGCCGTTGACGTCGTGTCCGTAGTGTTTCGGTAGGATATCGGCCGGTGTTTTTGCCTTGCCCAAGTCGTGCAATAAGGCGGCATAGCGTTCGGCGAGGGACAGGTTCATCTCGGCGGCTCGTTGTACAACCATCAGCGTATGAATACCGCTGTCGATTTCGGGATGATAGTCGGCACGTTGCGGTACGCCGAAGAGGGCATCGACTTCGGGCAGTAAAACTTTGAGTGCGCCGCATTCGCGCAAAACTTCAATCATTCGGCGCGGATTTTTCTCCATCAAGCCTTTGGCCAATTCCTGCCAGACGCGTTCGGCAATCAAGGCATCCGCCTCGCCGTTTTCTACCATTTGCCGCATCAGCGACATGGTTTCATCGGCAATTTGAAAACCATAACGCGCAGCAAAACGGGCGATACGCAAAATCCTTACGGGGTCTTCGGCAAAGGCAGGCGAAACGTGGCGCAGGATGCCGGCCGCCAAATCTTGTTGTCCGCCAAAGGGATCGATGATCGTGCCGTCTGAATCCTGAGCCATGGCATTGATGGTCAGGTCGCGACGCATTAGGTCTTGTTCCAGCGTAACGTCTTTATCGGCATGAAAGCTGAATCCGGCATAGCCTTTGGCGGTTTTGCGCTCGGTACGGGCGAGGGCGTATTCTTCGTGGCTGTCCGGATGGAGAAAGACAGGGAAATCCTTGCCGACAGGTTGATAGCCTTTAGCCAACATGGTTTGCGCATCTGCACCGATGACTACCCAATCGCGGTCTTTGACGGGCAGGCCTAACAGATGGTCGCGGACGGCGCCGCCGACAAGATAGGTTTTGATGGTTTGTGTATTCATATAAAAATCGAACGATATAAAAAGGCCGTCTGAAAAGCCGTATTGGGTTTTCAGACGGCCTGATTCAGAATGCTATTATGACGCTTTAGGCTTGTTGCTGTCGATAATCTTCAGTCCGGCGGCGACAACAAACCATATCATTATGCGGCATATCCTTTATAATAAGCCCATTCAAATACGGAGCGGTGAATAATGCAGACTTGGCATGAGGCAATTGGTGCGGAAAAAGAAAAGGCGTATTTTCAAACGATTTTGGAGAAGGTGCGCCATGAAAGGCAGGCGGGGATAACCGTTTATCCACCCGAGCGCGATGTATTCAATGCCTTTCGGACGACTGAATTCGGACAAGTAAAGGTAGTGATTTTGGGGCAAGACCCGTATCACGGCGCTGGTCAGGCACATGGTTTGGCGTTTTCCGTCCAGCCTGAAATTGCGGTGCCGCCGTCACTGGTCAATATTTATAAAGAGTTGGCGACGGATATTGAGGGTTTTCAGATTCCGCAACACGGCTATTTGCAGCATTGGGCGGAACAGGGCGTATTGCTGTTGAACACGGCGTTGACTGTCCGTGCCGGTGCGGCGCATTCCCATGCGACTTTTGGCTGGGAGGCGTTTACCGATGAAGTCATCCGACAATTGGATAAGGAACGCGAGCATTTAGTCTTTATGCTGTGGGGCAGCCATGCGCAGAAGAAAGGCGCGTTTATCGACCGCAACCGTCATTTGGTATTGACCGCACCGCATCCTTCGCCTTTATCGGCATATCGCGGCTTTTTCGGCTGCAAACATTTTTCTCAGGCAAACGCTTATTTGCAGGCGCATGGTTTAGAGCCGATTGATTGGCAGGTTTAATAAGATAAAAGGCCGTCTGAAAGCTGATTTTCAGACGGCCTTATGATTTAGTTTTAAATCGAATATTCAATCAGTTCGTTTTGAGAGAAGACATAAACCTGTTTCGGAATCAGCCTCAATTCTTTGCCTTCGGCGATTTGGTAACGCGCGGCATCGCTGCTTGCCAGCGTGATATGCACGTCTTGTTTGTCGTGTTTCACCAAAATATGCGTCAGTGCGCCGACGGCGTGGATTTTTTCGATTTCGGCGCGGATCATCGGTGTTTCGTTTTCGGCGGCCAGCTGCCATTCGTGCGGACGGATGTAGCCGATGGCAGTTTGATCCTGCCATTTGTAGTGCGCATCCAATTTCCATGCGAAGCCGTTGTAATGCCATAAGCCTTTTTCGATGCGTCCTTCAAATGCGTCGGTTTCGCCGAGGAACTCGGTGACGAAGGCGTTTTCGGGTTTGCGGTAAATGGCTTCGGCGCTGCCGGTTTGTTCGATTTTGCCGTGGTTCATGACGACGATTTCGTCGGAAACTTCGAGGGCTTCTTCTTGGTCGTGCGTCACCAGAATGCTGGTTACGCCTAGATTGTGGTGGATGTCGCGCAGCCAAGTGCGCAATTCTTTGCGTACTTTGGCATCCAGTGCACCGAAGGGTTCGTCCAAAAGCAGGAGTTTCGGTTCGACCGCAAGTGCGCGGGCAAGGGCGATGCGCTGGCGTTGGCCGCCGGAGAGCTGGTGCGGATAGGATTTGGCGAGGTGGGAGAGCTGCACGAGTTTGAGCAATTCTTCGACTTTGGCGCGGATTTGTTCTTTGGATGGGCGTTCGGACTTGGGCAATACGGTCAAACCGAAGGCGACGTTGTCAAACACGTTCATGTGGCGGAAGAGGGCGTAGTGTTGGAACACGAAACCGACTTTGCGCTCGCGCACATGCTTGGCGGTTACGTCTTGGCCGTCAAAGAGAATTTGGCCGCCATCGGCGTTTTCCAGCCCGGCGATGATGCGCAGGAGCGTGGTTTTGCCGCAGCCGGAAGGGCCGAGCAGGGAAACGAGTTTGCCGGTGGGGACATTGAGGTTGATATTTTTCAGCGCGTGGAATGCTCCGAAGTGTTTGTTTAAATTTTGAATAGTGATGCTCATGCTGCGTTCCTTTCGGCGGCGGCGAGTTTTTTGTCTTGTAATTTTGTGATGATGTTTTGCACCAGCAAGGTGGCCAGTGCTAAGAGTGCCAATACGCCGGAGAGGGCGAATGCGCCGGTGAAGTTGTATTCGTTGTAGAAGATTTCGACCAAAAGCGGGATGGTGTTGGTTTCGCCGCGTATGTGTCCCGATACCACGCTGACTGCGCCGAATTCGCCCATCGCGCGGGCGTTGGTAAGGATGATGCCGTAGAGCAGCGCCCATTTGATGTTGGGCAGGGTAACGCGCCAAAACATCTGCCAGCCGCTTGCGCCGAGTATCAGCGCGGCCTGTTCTTCGCTGTCGCCCTGTGCTTGCATTAAAGGAATGATTTCGCGTGCGACAAAGGGGAAGGTAACGAATAAGGTCGCCAAAATAATGCCGGGGATGGCGAAGATAATCTGTATGCCTTGCGCTTCGAGCCAGCCGCCCAATGCCGTGTGTGCGCCGAACAATAAGACGAACATCAAACCGGCCACCACGGGCGATACGGAAAACGGTAAATCGAGCAGGGTGGTCAGCAACTGCTTGCCGCGAAAATTAAAACGGGTTAGCAGCCACGCCATCGCCACGCCTAATACGGCATTGACGGGGACGACAATCAGCGCGGTAATCAGCGTCAATTTGATGGCAGACCAAGCTTCGGGATCGGTCAAGGATTGCAGGTATAAATCCCAACCGCCTTTTAAGGCCTCGTAGAATACGGCAACCAAAGGCACGACCAGCATCAGCAGCAGAAAGCCCAAGGCGGTAGCAGTCAGCAACACGCGCAGCCAACGCGGTTCACTCAAGTTTGGATTGGTGGAATGGGTTTTCATGTTAGTGAAGTCTCTATTTATTCTTGTATCCGTTTAGGCCGTCTGAAAATGTTTGCTTGACGTTTCAGACGGCCTGTTGTTTGTTAAACCTTCGCTCCGGCGCGGCGGCTCAAAGTCCATTGCATGATGTTTAAAATCAGCAGGATGACAAACGAAATCATCAGCATAAACAGAGCAACGGCTGATGCACCCTGAGCATCGTATTGCTCCAGTTTGCCGGTGATAATCAAGGGCAGGATTTCAGACACCATCGGAATATTGCCTGCGATAAAAATGACCGAGCCGTATTCGCCGGTAGAGCGGGCAAACATCATGCCAGCTCCGGTCAACAGGGCTGGTGTAATTTCAGGCAAAAGGACGCGGCGGAACGTAGTCCAACGGCTTGCGCCCAAAGTCGCCGCCGCTTCTTCATACTCGCCCGACAATTCTTCCAATACCGGCTGCACGGCGCGGACGATAAAGGGCAGGCTGACGACAATCAGCGCAATCCAAATACCGATGGGCGTAAAGGCGATTTTGATGCCCAAAGGCTCGAAAAAATGGCCTATCCAGCCATTGGGCGCATACAAGGTTGCCAACGCAATGCCTGTTACCGCCGTCGGCAGCGCAAACGGCAAATCGACTAAAGCGTTTACCAATCCTTTGCCCGGAAATTCATAGCGCACCAATACCCAGGCAACCAACGTGCCGAACACGATATTGGTCAACATCGCATAAAACGACATCCGCAAGCTCAGCCAGACGGCCGCCAAGACATTGGGTTCGGTAATTGTGTTCCAAAATCCGCTCCAGCCGATTTCCGCCGCTTTGGCCGCCATCATTGCAAACGGCAAAACCACCAAAAGCGACAGGCATAAAACCGTCAAACCCAGGCTGAGCTTGAAACCCGGCAATACAGAAGGCGTTTTGAGTAACAACATAATGGCAACCGTCAGAATTTAATACACGCTTACTTTAACAAGGCCGTCTGAAAACTGGAAAGAATGCTTTGTTTGGTATAAAGACGATTTTGTTATATTGAAAAGCTGAAAAGGCCGTCTGAAAACCAAATTTCAGACGGCCTTGCTGGTGTGGTAAATATCAATAGGCAACAGGATCTTGAGATGCAGGCTGGTGTTGCGCCGCGTCATAGTTTTCCTGAGCCGAGCGGACGGCTTTTTCCAAACCGTTGATCCGTTCGAGATAGCGGGCATAGTTGCGTTCATTGCCATAACGCACTTTTTTGCCTTCTTCCAAATTTTTCTTGGCGGTATCTAAAGCACGCTTGGCCGTGCCAACATCAGGCGGATTGACCGGGGCGACAGCTTCTTCCGCCTGCTCGGCTTTGCTTGGGGAAGTTGGCGTTGCCGGTGCTGAAACAGGCGCAGAAGTATATACGGACGGTTTGCCGATATTGCTGGCTTTGCAGTTTTTGCCGCCGGCTTGGGTATAGACTTTGCGGCCGGCAGAATCGGTACATTCAAAAATAGGCGCGGCGGAAACCGCAGTTGTCAAAGCGAGCAGTAATGTGCTGATCCAAAGTTTGTTCATTTTTATTTTTCCTTAAAACCATTTCCACCAAACAAACAAAGCCGCAATCATGATGATGTTGGCGAAGAGTATGGGTTTCCACTGTCTGGGTGCGCGCCGCAATTCGGCGCCCGAGCGCGTGCGGCGGATATAGAAAAACGGGCTGAGCAGCATGGAAGCGGCACATACCAAAATAATCACGGCGTAATAGATTTTGTGCGTTTCCATATCGTTTCTCCGTTTCAGACGGCCTGAAATGCTGACTGCAACGCATTTTTTCGTGAAGCGTTGTCTCGAAATTGGGCACATTTGCCATAGCCTCAATCCTGAGGTCTTTGCAAAAATATGCTACAATCGCGTCCGATTATAACATTCTATTTATAAAGGTTTTACGAATAATGATTTCTACCAACGGCATCACCATGCAGTTCGGCGCAAAGCCGCTGTTTGAAAACGTATCCGTCAAATTCGGTGAAGGCAACCGTTACGGTTTGATCGGCGCCAACGGCTCAGGCAAATCCACCTTCATGAAAATCCTTGGCGGCGATTTGGAACAGACTGCCGGCGAAGTAGCGATTGAAAACGGCGTGCGTTTGGGTAAATTGCGCCAAGACCAGTTTGCCTACGAAGACATGCGCGTGCTGGACGTGGTGATGATGGGACACACCGAAATGTGGGCGGCGATGACCGAGCGTGATGCAATTTACGCCAATCCCGAAGCCACCGAAGACGACTACATGAAAGCCGCTGAACTGGAAGCCAAGTTCGCCGAATACGACGGCTACACCGCCGAAGCGCGCGCTGCCGAATTGTTGAGCGGCGTGGGCATTTCCGAAGATTTGCACAATGCGACCATGGCAGAAGTCGCCCCGGGTTTCAAACTGCGCGTATTGCTGGCTCAAGCCCTGTTCTCCAAACCAGACGTATTGCTCTTGGACGAGCCGACCAATAACTTGGACATTAATACTATCCGCTGGTTGGAAGGCGTGTTGAACCAGTACGACTCCACCATGATTATTATTTCGCACGACCGTCACTTTTTGAACGAAGTCTGCACCCACATGGCGGATTTGGACTACAACACCATCACCATCTATCCGGGCAACTACGACGACTACATGCTCGCTTCCGCCCAATCGCGTGAGCGCGCCCTGAAAGACAACGCCAAAGCCAAAGAGAAACTGCAAGAGCTGCAAGAGTTCGTCGCCCGCTTCTCCGCCAACAAATCCAAAGCCCGTCAGGCAACCAGCCGTCTGAAACAGGCAGACAAAATCAAATCGGAGATGGTCGAAGTCAAACCTTCTACCCGTCAAAACCCATATATCCGTTTTGAAGCCGACGAAAAAGCCAAGTTGCACCGTCAGGCTGTAGAAGTTGAAAAACTGGCCAAACGTTTTGAAACCCAGTTGTTTAAAAACCTGAACTTCATCCTTGAAGCAGGCCAACGCCTTGCCATCATCGGCCCGAACGGCGCAGGTAAATCCACCTTGCTGAAACTCTTGGCCGGCGCATACAACCCCGAATATTCAGACGGCCTGCTGCCGGACGAAGGCACCATCAAATGGGCGGAAAAAGCCAGTGTCGGCTACTACCCGCAAGACCATGAAAACGACTTCGACGTCGATATGGACCTGAGCGAATGGATGCGCCAATGGGGTCAGGAAAGCGATGACGAACAAGTCATCCGCGGCACTTTGGGCCGCTTGCTCTTCGGCAGCAACGATGTCGTGAAAAAAGTGAAGGTTCTCTCCGGTGGCGAAAAAGGCCGTATGCTTTACGGCAAACTGTTGTTGTTGAAACCCAATGTTTTGGTCATGGACGAACCGACCAACCACATGGACATGGAAAGCATCGAATCTTTGAACATGGCGCTGGAAAAATACAACGGCACGCTGATTTTCGTATCGCATGACCGTCAGTTTGTATCTTCATTGGCTACCCAAATCATTGAATTGGATGGCAAAGGTGGATATGAACACTACTTGGGCGATTACGAAAGCTATCTGGAGAAAAAAGGCTTAGTTTAAGCTCATACTGATAGCCTATTAAGGTATTGAAATGCCGTCTGAAAACCGTTGTGTTTTCAGACGGCATTTTTTGAAGCGTTTCATATTGGCAATCATTGAAACTGCTAAGATTAAAATGGATAAATTTCTTGTTAGGAATTTTTATTAAAGCCATAAAACAGATATACAAAAGGCCGTTTGAAATATTTCAGACGGCCTGAGACCTTTGCAAAATTCCTTTCCTTCCAACAGCCGAAACCTAAA
>NZ_JAPWBB010000006.1:0-144931 GCF_041433235.1 Neisseria sp. 27098_8_112
GTTTTTATTGATTACGTTCGTTATTTTCTTTTAAAAAATTTTAATAAATATAGGGTTATTAAAAAATAAAAATAATTTGCATTATTAAACATAAAGCGTTATAAATGCGTTAACAAATGAACGTTTCACTTTAGAGTTTTTTATGCTGATTGCTTTATTGATTATGCTGCGCGAGGGCATCGAAGCCGCCCTGATCGTCGGTATTGTTGCCAGTTTTTTGAAACAGTCGGGACACAGCGAGCTGATGCCGAAGGTTTGGCTGGGCGTGTTTTTGGCTTCGGTCATGTGTTTGGGTATCGGTTACGGCATTCATTCCGCTACTGGCGAGATTCCGCAAAAAGAACAGGAATTGGTGGTCGGCATCATCGGCCTGGTGGCTGTGGCGATGCTGACGTACATGATTTTGTGGATGAAAAAGGCTGCGCGTTCGATGAAACAGCATCTTCAGGATTCTGTTCAGTCGGCCTTGAACCGCGGCAGCGGCCAGGGTTGGGCCTTGGTCGGCATGGCGTTTTTGGCTGTGGCGCGCGAAGGTTTGGAGAGCGTGTTTTTCCTGCTGGCCGTGTTCCAGCAAAGCCCGACGTGGTCTATGCCGATAGGCGCGGTGTTGGGGCTGTTGGTGGCGGTTGTCATCGGTACGCTGATTTATCAGGGCGGTATGCGCCTGAACTTGGCGAAGTTTTTCCGTTGGACGGGAGCGTTTTTGATTGTGGTGGCGGCCGGTCTGCTGGCCGGTTCGTTTCGCGCGCTGCATGAGGCCGGCGTATGGAATATGATGCAGGACATCGCTTTTGATACATCGAAATATTTGCATGAAGACAGCCCTTTAGGCGTGCTGCTCGGCGGTTTCTTCGGCTATACCGACCACCCAACCGAAGGCGAAGTCCTGATTTGGCTGCTGTATCTGGTTCCCGTCATGATTTGGTTTTTGCGCGGCAGCGCGCCGACAAAAACGTTAACTAAATAAAAAGGAATGAAAATGAAAAAATTCAATCTGACTGCTTTGTCCGTAATGTTGGCTCTGGGTTTGACCGCGTGTCAGCCGCCTGAAGCCGAAAAAGCCGCGCCTGCCGCTTCAGGCGCATCCGCTGCCGCCAATGCCGACGGTTCGGTTAATATCGGCGTGAACGATACTGCTTGTGAACCAATGGAATTGACCGTCCCCAGCGGCCAAGTTGTGTTCAATATCAAAAATGACAGCGGCCGCAAGCTGGAATGGGAAATTCTGAAAGGCGTGATGGTGGTGGACGAGCGTGAAAACATCGCCCCGGGTTTATCCGACAAAATGACCGTTACCCTGCTGCCGGGCGAATATGAAATGACTTGCGGCCTGTTGACTAATCCGCGCGGTAAGCTGATTGTTACCGACAGCGGCTTCAAAGACACGGCCAACGAAGCCGATTTGGAAAAACTGGCGCAACCTCTGGCCGACTATAAAGCTTATGTTCAGGCGGAAGCCAAAGAGTTGGTCGCTAAAACCAAAGCCTTTACCGAAGCCGTCAAAGCAGGCGACATCGAAAAAGCGAAATCCCTGTTTGCCGCCACCCGCTTCCACTACGAACGCATCGAGCCGATTGCCGAACTCTTCAACGAACTCGATCCTGCCATCGACGCGCGTGAAGACGACTTCAAAGACGGCGCAAACGACGCGGCCTTTACCGGCTTCCACCGCATCGAACACGCCCTGTGGGTGAAAAAAGACGTATCCGGCGTGAAAGAGACTGCCGACAAACTGATGAAAGACGTTGAATCCCTGCAAAAAGAAATCGACGCCCTTTCCTTCCCGCCAAGCAAAGTGGTTGGCGGCGCGGCTGTTTTGATTGAAGAAGTGGCCGGCAGCAAAATCAGCGGCGAAGAAGACCGTTACAGCCATACCGACTTGAGTGACTTCCAAGCCAATGTGGAAGGCTCCAAAAAAATCGTTGATTTGTTCCGTCCGCTGATCGAAGCCAAAGACAAAGCGTTGTTGGAAAAAACCGATGCCAACTTCAAACAGGTTGAAGACATTTTGGCAAAATACAAAAAACAAGACGGCTTCGAGCTGTACGACAAACTGAGCGAAGAAGACCGCAAAGCCCTGCAGGCGCCGATTAATGCCTTGGCAGAAGACTTGGCCAAACTGCGCGGCATTTTGGGTTTGAAATAAGATAACGCGTTTTCAGACGGCCTTTGGATATTGAAAGGCCGTCTGAATCTTATTGTTGCCTACATAAATATGTCTGAAAACCGACCTTACTTCACACGATTGCAATCTTTCCGTTCCCTGCCAAGGAGCAGACCATGAGCCAAAACAAACAACCGGCACAACCCGAAAAACGAACCCTTTTCAAAACTGCCCTTGCCGCCGGCGCCATCGGCGTTGCCGGTTATTTTGCCGGTAAAAAACAAGGCGAAGCCGCCGCCGAGACCCAAAACAACCAACATTCCGAGCTGGCCTATCCGTGTTATGGCGAGCATCAGGCAGGCATCGTTACGCCACACCAGCTCTTCGGCATCATGTGTGCCTTTGACGTTACCGCCAAAGATGCCAAACAACTTGAAAACCTGTTCCGCGCCCTGACCGCCCGCATCGAATTCCTCACCCAAGGCGGCGAATACCAAGACGGCGACGACAAACTCCCGCCTGCGGGCAGCGGCATCCTCGGCAAACAATTCCGCCCCGACGGGCTGACAGTTACCGTCGGCGTCGGCAGCAGCCTCTTTGACGACCGCTTCGGCCTCAAAGACAAAAAGCCGAAACACCTGCAAGAAATGCGCGACTTCCCCAACGACAAACTCCAAAAATCTTGGTGCGACGGCGACCTCAGCCTGCAAATTTGCGCGTTTTCCCCCGAAACCTGCCAAGCCGCCCTGCGCGACATCATCAAAAATACCGCCCAGTTTGCCGTGATCCGCTGGAGCATAGACGGTTGGCTCCCTAAAGCCGAACCCGGCGCCATTGCCGCGCGCAATCTTTTAGGTTTCCGCGACGGCTCAGGCAATCCCAAAGTCGAAGATCCCAAAGTCGCCGATCAAGTCCTGTGGACGGGCGTTGCCGCCAACAGCTTGGACGAACCGGCATGGGCGAAAAACGGCAGCTATCAGGCCGTCCGCCTCATCCGCCACTTTGTCGAGTTTTGGGACCGCACCCCGATGCAGGAACAAACCGATATTTTCGGCCGGCGCAAATACAGCGGTGCGCCCATGGACGGCAAAAAAGAAGGCGACACCGCCGATTTCGCCAAAGACCCCGACGGCAAAATCACGCCCAAAGACAGCCATATGCGCCTTGCCAATCCGCGCGATCCGGAGTTTATGAAAAAACACCTGCTCTACCGCCGCGCTTTCAACTACTCGCGCGGCCTCGCCGCCAACGGCCAGCTCGATGTCGGCTTGGTGTTCATCTGCTATCAGGCCAACCTTGCCGACGGTTTCATCTTCGTGCAAAACCTGCTCAACGGTGAGCCGCTGGAGGAATACATCAGCCCGTTTGGCGGCGGCTATTTCTTCATCCTGCCGGGTGTCGAAAAAGGCAGCTTCCTCGGAAAAGAGCTTTTGGGCGTATAAATCCGCCGATGGTTTGAATAGATAAAAAGGCCGTCTGAAACCTGATTTCCAGATTTCAGACGGCCTGAGTTTTTTCTATCAAACCAAGTGTTCCGCCAAGAAAGCCAATGCGTATTCGACGGCTTGCGCCCTTACTGCTTCGCGATCGCCTGTGAAAAGCGCGGTTTGCTCAAACGAGCCTTCGGGCGTGGCCAGGCCGAACCAGACTGTGCCGACCGGTTTGGCCGCGCTGCCGCCGCCGGGGCCAGCGATGCCTGAAATACTCAAGGCGTAATCGGCTTGCGCGACGGCCTTTGCGCCGCGTGCCATTTCATAGACGGTCTCGCGGCTGACCGCACCGTGTTTCAGCAAGGTATCGGGCATGACGCCGAGGCGGTCTTGTTTGGCTTGGTTGCTGTATGTGACGAAGCTTTGATGAAACCATTGCGAGCTGCCGGGAATGGAAGTCAGTGCACCTGCAAGCAGGCCGCCGGTGCAGGACTCGGCGCAGGTAACGGTTTGACGGCGGCTGGCCAGGTGTTCAGCGATGGTTTGCAGATGGGACATGGCGGCTCCTTATGGAAATGGTGAGATTTAGGTGAGAGTTTAACCTGCTTATGTTTCAGAGAGGCTTTAGATGTAAGAAACTCTAGTGTTTTTTTCAGTATGCGAAAAATAATAATACCATGAACATCCACAAAAATACCCGCCCCATACCTTTCCAACATTAAGCCGTTTGGCGAGCCTATATACAGGATAAAATCACTGTTACTTCTCTGTCCCGATAATACCAAAGCAGCATAACCATCTACCGTACCCTCACTATTTACACCACAAAACAGCACCAACAACCAATTCAAACAAGAAAAATACGATATAAAGTGGTTAGCTAAAGTTGAGAAAACTATTGAGGAAAAACTTAAAAAAACAGGCCAAACGCCACAACAAATCCTATCCTAAAGAAATGGTGCAACACCAAATGGCTGCCTTTATTGCAAAATCAAAAATAACCGATCTAAGGGATTGCCTATTTATTGTTATTGATGATAATTCTCGAAAACTGTATGTGGCCATTTAACTAACCGTACTGCAGCCAAGACAGGCTGCGATATTATTGGACCTCTATCCGTATACTAAGTGCACCTACATGGAATATCACAGCAATGCGCTACAGCAGTTACCTGTGTGTAGAACAACATCGGCTAGAAATTTACCCTCTTCGCCCGACCGCAGACTAATGATAAGACCCGTACCCTAATGATAATGTGTCATGATAATTTTCCGTTTAGGTATTCGGAACACCGACAAAAGGAACAGTACCACTTTATGAAATTTTATAATATGGTAAAGCTTGAAAGGTGGTACGCCATTTAGAGGTCTTATAGTCTTATTTTTATTAACCTGCTATGTAAATAATTCTTTGTTTTCTTAAACCTATTTCCTTTTTTGGAAGACCTAATAGAAGCCATGACAATTTATGCCAACAAAGGCTACGACAGTATGGAAAACCAGCAATATTTGAAAGAGGATTGCTTACAAGATAGCATTATACGTAAAGCCCTCTGAAGGTAGGTTTGTTTGAACTTACTGAAAACCGTCCATAAGCTAGTACACCTATTTACGCCTAAAAAACGATCCGAATACCTAATGATTAAGTATTCGAAGAAGGAAAGGATAATTTTGGGAAGATAAAGGAAGATTTTAGAACGAAAACAGCCGAAATCCTGTGTTTGGGATTCGGCTGTCGGATAAAGAGTTTTTTGCAAAGACTCTGCCTGTTAACGGCTTTCAACAAGTTTAAACACATCTACCTTCAGAGAGCATTTACACATAATGCCTTCTGTAACTGTTGTTCTTCCTAATTCGGCCTTTTGTTTGCCCAGGCAAATTAAATATCGTATGTGGTTGAAGCGGTATCGCCGCCCTTGCCTGTCCAGTTGGTATGGAAGAACTCGCCGCGCGGTTTGTCGGTACGCTCGTAAGTGTGCGCGCCGAAGTAGTCGCGTTGCGCTTGCAGCAGGTTGGCCGGCAGACGCTCGGAAGTGTAGCCGTCAAGGAAGGTAATGGCGGAAGCCATGCAAGGCATCGGAATACCGCACTCAATCGCTTTGGCCACCACTTTACGCCATGCAGGCAGACAGGTTTCCAATACGCCTTTGAAATAAGGATCGGAACCCAAGAAGACCAAATCAGGATTGGCTTCGTATGCGTCGCGGATGTTACCCAAGAACGCGCTGCGGATGATGCAGCCTTCACGCCACAAGAGGGCGGTGTTGCCGTAATTTAATGCCCAATCGTTGTTTTCGCTGGCTTCACGAATCAGCATAAAGCCTTGTGCATAAGAAATAATTTTGGACGCCAACAGGGCTTGGCGCAAAGCATCCACCCATGCGGCTTTGTCGCCTTTAATCGGGGTAATGGTTTTGCCAAACAGGCTGTTTGCTTGGGCGCGTTGGTCTTTAAACGCGGACACGCAACGTGCAAATACGGCTTCGGAAATCAGGGTCAACGGGATACCCAAATCGAGGGCATTGATGCCGGTCCATTTGCCTGTGCCTTTTTGTCCGGCAGTATCGAGGATTTTTTCGACCAAAGGTTCGCCGTTTTCATCTTTGTAGCCCAAAATCGCGGCGGTAATTTCGACCAGATAAGAATCCAGTTCAGTTTTGTTCCACTCGTTGAAGATTTGGTGCATTTCGTCATAAGACAGACCCAAACCGTCTTTCATGAATTGGTACGCTTCACAAATCAACTGCATGTCGCCGTATTCGATGCCGTTGTGCACCATTTTGACGAAGTGGCCCGCACCGTCGCGGCCGACCCAGTCGCAGCAAGGCTCGCCTTGAGGCGTTTTGGCGGAGATGGCTTGGAAAATCGGTTTGACGGCAGGCCATGCGGCTTCATCTCCGCCAGGCATGATAGACGGGCCGTGACGCGCGCCTTCTTCGCCACCGGATACACCGGCACCGATAAAGCGGATGCCTTTTGCCGCCAGCTCGTGGGTGCGGCGGGTGGAATCGGAATAGTTGGCGTTGCCGCCGTCAATAATAATGTCGCCTTGGTCCAAAAGCGGGACAAGTTGCTCGATAAAGTCGTCCACGACAGAACCTGCGCGTACCATCATCATGATTTTGCGCGGTTTTTCCAGTTTATCCACTAAATCTTGCAATGAATAGGCACCGATAATGTTGGTGCCTTTAGCTGCGCCGTTGAGAAAATCGTCTACTTTAGCGGTGGTCCGGTTGTACGCCACGACTTTGAAACCGCGATCGTTCATATTCAAAATCAAATTTTGACCCATAACGGCCAAGCCGATTACGCCGATATCGCCTTTCATTGATGGAAGCTCCATTATTAATTTAATTTATCAACCGTAACTCTATCTGATTTACAGAGATTTAACAATCCTTAACTATCTAATTTTTTGAAAAGATGCCTTTACGTTTCAGACAGCCTTTACCTTTGGGAAAACAAACTATAAATTAGATTTTAAATAATAAATAGAAGATGATATTGAGTGCTGACACAGCTTGTTGATAACTTTGATTACATAAATTTTTCAAATACTTAGCTGATATTTTTTGATGAGGATAAAGTAAGGTCGGCCTTGTTTGCAGATGTGGGTAAAAATTTCCTGCTGCTTCATTCTGTGGGTAACTTTTTGCCTGTGCACAATCTTAGCCTGTTTTATACTTCTCCAATTGGAACTGATTGACTAGAGAAATAGTCAAATGGTTTTTTATTTCAAGCTATTTTCATATTTCCTTTTATTTAAGCTGGGAAAAGGCCGTCTGAAAATATTTCAATAAGGTGTGCATATGAAGTTTTCCTTTAGTATTAATCTGTTATCCGTTTTGATTTTGGCTGCTTGTGCGCAACAGCCGGTTCAAAAGCCTCAAGTTGCCCTGCCCTCTGTATCTGTGGACAACCATGCGCCGGAGCAAGGAACAGGGCTCACGGAGCAGAAATTAATCCGCGCCAAACATTATATGGCGGCGTCTGCCAATCCGCTGGCAACTGAAGCCGGTTATGAAATTTTGAAGCGCGGCGGCAGTGCGATAGATGCGATGATCGCAATGCAGACAACTTTGGGACTGGTTGAGCCGCAATCTTCAGGATTGGGCGGCGGCGCGTTTTTGGTGTATTGGGACAATAAGGCGAAAAAGCTGACGACGTTTGATGCCCGAGAAACAGCACCGAAAGCGGCAACATCGGAACTTTTCTTGGACGAAAACGGTAAACCGATGGGCTTTATGAAAGCTGTGGTCGGCGGCCGTTCGGTCGGTGTGCCGGGGATTCCGAAGCTGCTGGAAGATGTCCACAAGCGTTACGGCAAATTGCCGTGGGCAAGTTTGTTTGAGAAACCGATTACTTTGGCGGAACAAGGTTTTGCCGTTTCTCCTCGTATGGCGAAATCCATCGAGCAAAATTTGGAACCTTTGCAACGTTATCCACAAACCGCCACCTATTTCCTACCTGACGGCAAGCCTTTAGCTGCGGGAACGGTTTTGAAAAATCCTGAATTTGCGCGTTCCGTACGCTTGTTGGCGGAAAAAGGCAGCGCGCCGTTTTATCAGGGCGCGCAGGCGCAGAATATTGTCCGTGCCGTTACCGGTGCTGTGGATAACCCCGGCAAAATCAGCATGGCGGATTTGAAAAACTATCAAGTTATCGAGCGTAAGCCGGTTTGTGCGCCGTATCGTGAATATGAAGTTTGCGGCATGGGCGCGCCAAGTTCGGGCGCGATTACTTTGGGCGAGATTTTGGGCGTATTGCAGAATCAGGATATGAAGGGGTTGGGTGCGGAAAATATCCATAGTTGGCGCTGGATAGGCGATGCATCACGGATTGCGTTTGCCGACCGCGATCATTACATCGGCGATCCTGCGTTTGTGAACGTTCCGACCCGCGCCATGATTTCACAGGCTTATTTGAAACCGCGTGCCGAAGAAATCCGCAAGGCTGACAAGGCGTTGGAAACTATTCAGGCAGGCAAGTTCGGCAAGGAATACGCGCAAGGCATGGCGGTCGAGCTGCCGTCCACCAGTCATTTGGTGGTTGTGGATAAAGACGGCAACGTTGTATCGATGACGACTTCGATTGAAAACGCGTTCGGTTCGGGGCTGATGGCAAACGGCTATCTGCTCAACAACGAATTAACCGATTTTGCCTTCAATCCTGTCGGAGAGGACGGTAAAATCGTTGCCAACAGCGTGGCGGGCGGCAAACGGCCACGTTCTTCAATGGCACCGACCATCGTGATGAAAGACGGCAAGCCTTATATGGCGGTCGGTTCGCCGGGCGGCAGCCGCATTATCGGTTTTGTCGCTAAAACGCTGGTAGCGCATATCGACTGGGGTATGGACATTCAGACGGCAATTTCACTGCCGAATATGCTCAATCGCGGCAGCCAGTATGAAATCGAGGATAAAACCGCTGCTGCGGATAAAGCGGCTGCGTTGGAAAAATTGGGCTACAAAGTCCAAATCCGCGATTTGAATTCCGGCGTACAAGGCATTGTGATCGGCAAAGACGGTTTGCTTGGCGGTGCTGACCCGCGCCGTGAAGGCAAGGTCATGGGCGATTGATTTTATCGGTTTGACATGCAAAGGCAATCTGAAAACTTTTATGTTTTCAGATGGCCTTTTTAGTTTGGGAAAATATATGGATAAGATGTGTATAAGAATAACGTTAAATTTTAATATTTTTATTTTTCAATAAGATAAAAGGGATGGATATGTGGATAATTACTTGTGGAAAATGACATGAAAAGGCCGTCTGAACCTTTCAGACGGCCTTTTCATTGGACTGCTTTATCTATTTTCTATCAGGCTGCCGGCAACTCGTGAAAAGCGGTAGGCAAGTCTTCGTCATCGGCAAACTCAACCCATTCGTAAGCGCTTTCATCTGCCAAAACGGCGCGCAACAGCGCATTATTGATGGCATGGCCTGATTTGTAACCTTCAAATGCGCCGATAATCGGATGGCCGACAATGTACAAATCGCCAATCGCATCAAGGATTTTGTGGCGGACAAATTCATCGGGATAGCGCAAACCTTCCGGATTCAAAACATCTATGTCGTCAATCACGATGGCGTTATTCAAATTGCCGCCCAGTCCGAGATTGTGGGCGCGCATCATTTCCACTTCGTGCATAAAGCCGAAGGTACGGGCGCGGGCAATCTCATCGATATAGGATTTTCCTGCAAAATCAATCTCGAAAGTAGGTGCGCTTCGGTTGAATACGGGATGATCAAATTCGATGGTTAAAGTAACTTTAAAGCCGTCATAAGGCGTAAAGCGCACCCATTTTCCGGTTTCTTTGATTTCAACGGGTTTGAGGATTTTTAGAAAACGTTTTTGGGCTTTTTGATCGACAACGCCTGCATCTTGTAATAGGTAAATAAACGGCAGGCTGGAGCCGTCCATAATCGGAATTTCAGGCGCGTTCAATTCAATCAAGGCATTGTCGATGCCATAGGCAGACAGAGCCGACATAATGTGTTCAATCGTGCCGATGCGCACACCTTTATCGGTAACGATGGTTGAAGAGAGACGGGTATCGTTGATCAAATAAGGATTCAATTTGATCATTTCGCCCATTTCCCCACTTAAATCAGTACGGCGGAACGAAATACCGCTGTTTTCTTCGGCAGGATGCAAAGTCAGAGCGACCCTTTCGCCCGAATGCAGGCCGACGCCGGTAACGCTTACTGATTTGGCTAAAGTCCGTTGCAACATAATTGCTTCCTTTTAAAAAGTCTGATGGGCAAATGATACGTTAAAAAGGAAAAAACAAGCCATCATTTTTAATAGTATTTGCCAATATGGATGTTTTGCGAGAGAAACCTCTAGATTTAAATTATCCACAATAGTATGTGAAATTGAAGTGGGTAATTTGGGTTTTATCCACAGAAAAATAGAAGAACTAAGATTCTATCCTTTTTTATTCCGGTATTCAGTTGGGGTTGGCCTCAAAGATAAAAAGGAATTATCAAATTGGTTTTAAAGAAAGTTATTCCGTTATCCACAGATAGTTTAGTTCTTCATCAAAATCATCATTTTAAGAATTAAAATACTATGATTTGAAGAAAACACTGAATTATCAACACAAAAATGGCAAAATATGGAGAAATAGAACTAAGTTTATGATTTCCATAAACTTATGAAACTTTTAAGATTGGAAAATGGTTTTTATGAAATAAAATATCAAAAGCTAAGTCTGATTCGATTTACCTGATATTTTCCTACAAACAAGAATTTCATGTTTTCTTTATTTAAATCAAACAACTTAAAAGTAATCATCTGAAATCCTAGAAAGTAATTTTATTTCAGGATACAATGGCCTCACTGAGAAATTTTTCCCATTCCATCTAATTAGGAGTAGCAAAATGAGTATTAAAGTAGCGATTAATGGTTTTGGCCGTATCGGTCGTCTGGCATTGCGTCAAATTGAAAAAGCCCAAGGTATCGAAGTCGTTGCTGTTAACGACTTGACTCCTGCAGACATGCTGTTGCACCTCTTCAAATACGACAGTACTCAAGGCCGCTTTGAAGGCTCTGCCGAATTGAAAGACGACGCTATTGTTGTTAACGGCAAAGAAATCAAAGTATTTGCCAATCCTAATCCTGAAGAATTGCCTTGGGGCGAGCTGGGTGTGGACGTCGTCCTCGAATGTACCGGTTTCTTTACCAATAAAACCAAAGCGGAAGCCCATATCCGTGCCGGTGCGCGCAAAGTTGTGATTTCGGCTCCTGGCGGCAATGATGTGAAAACCGTTGTATACGGCGTAAACCAAGATATTTTGGATGGTAGCGAAACTGTTATCTCCGCCGCTTCTTGTACGACTAACTGCCTGGCTCCTATGGCTGCGGTATTGCAAAAAGAATTCGGTATCGTCGAAGGCTTGATGACTACCATCCATGCCTATACCGGCGACCAAAACACCCTTGACGCGCCACACCGCAAAGGCGACTTCCGCCGCGCCCGTGCCGCTGCCTTGAATATCGTACCGAACAGCACCGGTGCCGCTAAAGCCATCGGCTTGGTTATCCCTGAATTGAATGGCAAACTTGATGGTTCTGCCCAACGCGTTCCTGTTGCTACAGGCTCTTTGACCGAACTGGTTTCTGTTCTCGAACGTCCTGTTACCAAAGAAGAAATCAATGCAGCCATGAAAGCTGCCGCCAACGATGCTTTAGGCTACACTGAAGATCAAATCGTTTCTTCCGACGTTATCGGTATCGAGTACGGCTCACTCTTCGATGCGACTCAAACCCGCGTGATGACAGTTGGCGATAAACAATTGGTGAAAACCGTTGCTTGGTACGACAATGAAATGTCTTACACTTGCCAATTGGTTCGCACCTTGGAATTTTTTGCCAGCAAAATCTAAAGGATAACAGACTGAATCAATCAGTCTGTGGATGATTAAAAGGCCGTCTGAACATTTCAGACGGCCTTTTGTATGTAGATAGATTAAATTGGTAATTCAGATTGTGGATAGTTTAATCACAGTGGCACATTTTTTTTCTATCCTAAACTGTACTTCATAATCCGCAATATTCATTACATAAACCCGTTCGGGAATATCTTGATAGGCAGGGCGGGGATCTTGGGCAATGCTTTGCTCAATGAGATGTTTTTCTTCTGTGGATAAATGTTCCGTAAGAGTACTTTCTACCCAGACAACGTTCAATTCTTCAGGTTTGCCGCTGACAAAGCCTGATGATGCGTCAGGTTTGGATTCAACAAACGGGATGTAGGGTTTGATATCCACTACCGGAGTACCGTCCAATAGGTCTGCACCGCTACAATAGATGCGAACAGGTTTGCCTGTTTCGATTCGTTCGAGTTTCAGCAGGGATAAACCGAGATGATTGGGGCGGTGCGGGCTGCGCGTGGCAAATACGCCCATTTTTTGTTTGCCTCCAAGCCGTGGCGGACGCACCATTTGCGCCCAACCTTCATCCAATACGCCGTGAAAAATAAAGCTTATCCACACATAGTCGAAATATTCCAAGCCCCGAACGCTGTCTGCGGTAAATTCAGGAGTGAGTTCAATGCAAATTTCTGCTGCAGGAACCAAACCGGGTTGGCGGGCAATGCCGAATTTTTGTTTGTAGGGGGAATGAACGGTTGCAATAGGCGTAATCGAATAGGACATAATTTGTGGATAAATATTCTGTGCAAACTGTCATCATATCACAGATGTTTTCCCACATTTTGCGGTAGTAATTTGTTATAATACAAAGCATTTATTCCAAATGTCCGTACATGGGCAATAAATGCTCAATTTGAATAATATAAAATAAAATCAATAGGTTAAATTAATCCATGATTGTTTCTATCGATGTAGATGCACAAAAAACGTTTACGCCTTTGTGTCCGAAAGAATTGCCTGTTACCGAAGGTCATCTGATTGCGGATGAACTCAATGCCCAAGCTGCATTGGCGGATTTACGCGTGATGACGAAAGATGCGCATCATGCCACGGCAAAATGGCTTGTGGATAATCCTGTTGATATGTTGAAACCGACGGGTTTGTCCGATGCGGATTTGACTTGGGTGTCGCATGCGATGGTTGGAACATATGGCTATGAATTGTTGGATGGCCTGCCTTCAGCCAAAGAATACGATTATTGCGTTTGGAAAGGCGTTGATCCTGAGTTGCATCCTTACGGCGCATGTTTTCACGATATTGAGGAAAAGCTCAGTACAGGTTTGATCGAATGGTTGCGCTGTCAAAATGCAGATACAGTTATTGTCGGCGGTTTGGCAACGGATTATTGTGTGAAGACAACGGTTTTACAGTTGCTTAAAGGCGGGGCTTGGAAAGTCATTGTCAATCAGGCTGCTTGCCGTGGCATTGCTCCGGAAACGGTTGAATCTGCATGGCAGGAAATGCATTCTGCCGGAGCTATTATTTTAGAAAACGCTGAAGAAATAAGAAAATACATTAATAATCAATAAATTATATTTTTAAATTCTGTTGTTTCACGTGAAACATTTTCCAAAATATGAAGATTTTACTTGTCCGCTTGTCCAGTATGGGCGATTTAATTCATACGTTGCCCGCAGTTGAAGATTTGGCGCGACAATGTCCTGAGGTAGAGCTCCATTGGCTATGTGAGGCAGGGTTTGCAGATATTGCTCGCTTGCATCCTTTTGTCAAAAAGGTTCATGTAATGAAATGGCGGCAATGGCGTAAACACCTTTTTCAGGCTGAAACATGGCGTGAAATAGGTCGTCTGAAAACGGATTTACAGGCTGAATCTTTTGATTTTGTTTTAGATAGTCAAGGACTGATTAAAAGCGCATGCTTTGCCAAAATGGCGAAATCCCCTATTTACGGTTTGGATAAACACAGCGCGCGTGAAAGTTTGGCTGCTCTTGCATATAGTAAAACGTTTTCCGTGCTGAAAGGTAAAAATGCGGTCTGGCAAAACCGTGAATTATTCGCCCAAGTATTTGGTTATACAATGCCTGAAACGCAGGTATTTGGTTTGACGGTTTCTGAATCAGGCCGTCTGAAAAATTTGCAATTCTCCTATTACGTTGCTTTGCATGCAACCAGTCGTGACAGTAAATTATGGCCGGTAGAACACTGGCGTGCATTATTGAAAAAGTTGAATGAAGAACAACAATGCAATGTATATCTGCCATGGGGAAATGAAACCGAAAAAATGCGTGCCGAACAGATTGCAAGCGATTTACCGTTTGCTTCGGTTTGCGACAAAATGAATTTATTACAGGCTGCATTTTTATTGAAAAACGCAGAGGGTATTATTGGCGTAGATACCGGACTACTGCATCTTGCCAATGCGTTGGAAAAGCCTGTTGTAGGAATTTATACAGATACAGATCCGGTCAAGACCGGCGTTCAAGTTTCGGATTATGCAAAAAATTTAGGCGGTATTGCTCAAATTCCCAATGTTGACGAGGTTTATCAAACCTTGATGGATTGTGTTGCAGCATACGGTAAATAATTGCTGGGGGGTGGATTTATTTTCTGAGTAAATGCTTTAGAAATGATATAATTCCGCTCTATTTGCCAAGATTTATACAAATTTGGTTTTATCATGTTGGTAAAAACTGAATTGGATTTTATATAAAGAATGTATCAAAAGCAGAATGCTTGATTTGATGGACATTCTTTTTAGGAGAATTGAATGAAAGCACTGGTCGCAGTAAAGCGCGTAGTGGACTATAACGTCAAAGTTCGTGTGAAAGCCGATGGTTCCGATGTGGATATCGGTAATGTCAAAATGTCGATGAACCCGTTTGATGAAATCGCGGTAGAAGAAGCTGTCCGTTTGAAAGAAGCCGGAAAAGTAAGCGAGATTGTTGCTGTTTCTCTTGGCGAGAAAAAATGCGAAGAGACGTTGCGTACTGCTTTGGCGATGGGTGCCGACCGTGCGGTTCATGTTGAGACTGATGCGAAGTTGGAACCTTTGGCCGTTGCAAAATTACTGAAAGCTGTTGCAGATAAAGAAAATCCGCAAATTTTACTGCTGGGCAAACAGGCAATTGACGATGACGCCAACCAAGTTGCCCAAATGTTGGCTGCGTTGTTGAATGCGGCTCAAGGTACTTTTGCATCAAAAGTGCAAATTGAAGGCGAAGAAGCATTGGTAACCCGTGAAATTGACGGTGGCGAAGAAACTGTTGCATTGAAGCTGCCTGCGGTGATCAGTGCGGATTTGCGTTTGAACGAACCACGCTTTGTCAAACTTCCTAATATCATGGCGGCAAAGAAAAAACCTTTGGAAAAATTGAGTCCTGCCGATTTGGCTGTGGATATTTCTCCGCGTTTGAATACCGTGAAATTTGCTGAACCTAAAGCACGTCAAGCCGGTGTGAAAGTGGCTGATGTTGCTGAGTTGGTTGAAAAGCTGAAAAACGAAGCCAAAGTGATCTAAGGAGTATGAAATGAGCGTATTGATTATTGCGGAACATAATAACCAACATTTGAATCCTGCCACTTTGCATGCGGTAACGGCTGCCGCTAAATTGGGTAATGTAGATTTATTGGTTGCAGGCAGCAATGCTGCTGCGGTGGTTGAAGAGGCGAAACAGGTTGCAGGTGTAGCGAAAGTTTTGGCAGCTGATGCGCCCTATTACGCTGAAGGTTTGGCAGAAGAATTAGCGCCTTTGGTTGTTAAACTGGCTGCGGATTACCGCTATGTGGCTGCGACTGCAACTGCGTTTGGTAAAAATCTGTTGCCCCGGGTTGCTGCCCTGTTGGATGTGCCACAAGTTTCGGATTTAACCGAAGTTGTGGATAACTCGACATTTGTCCGTCCGATTTATGCCGGTAATGCATTTGAAACCATTCAATCCAATTCTGAAAAACTGGTACTGACTTTCCGTGCGACAGCATTTGATGTTGCCGGACAAGGCGGTAATGCAGAAGTGGTTACTGTTGAGGCAACGCCTGCTCAAAACCTGAGCCGTTTCGTAAACCGTCAACTTTCCCAATCTGACCGTCCTGAATTGACCCAGGCAAAAGTGATTGTTTCCGGTGGCCGTGCATTGGGCAGTGCTGAGAAATTCAATGAAGTATTGACTCCTTTGGCTGATGTTTTGGGTGCGGCGATTGGGGCATCCCGTGCAGCAGTGGATGCCGAGTATGCGCCAAACGATGCCCAAGTCGGACAAACCGGTAAAGTGGTTGCGCCGCAACTGTACTTTGCTATCGGTATTTCCGGTGCTATCCAACACGTTGCCGGTATGCAGGACAGTAAAGTAATTGTTGCCATCAACAAAGATGCTGACGCTCCGATTTTCAATGTGGCAGATTACGGCTTGGTTGGTGATTTGTTTGAAGTTGTGCCTCAACTGACTGAAGCACTGAAAAACTAATGTTTCACGTGAAACGTTCAGACGGCCTTTTATAACAAAGGCCGTCTGAAAATATTTTGGCATGATTACGACCTATAAAACCATTACTACACCGACACAGGCTGAATTTAAAGATAAAGGCAGTCGCTTCATTGCATACGCCTATCCGATCTGCACTTTGGCCGATGTGAAGAAATATCTCGACCCATTAAAGGAAGAGCATCACAAAGCACGACATTGGTGTTACGCCTATCGATTGGGTGTGGACGGAATGCAGTTTCGCGCAAACGATGATGGAGAACCGTCCGGAAGTGCAGGCCGCCCTATTCTGGGACAGATTGATTCTGTCGGCGTAACGGATGTGTTAGTTGTGGTTGTGCGCTATTTTGGCGGTACGCTATTGGGTGTTCCCGGTTTGATTCATGCTTATAAGGAATCAACGGCTCAGGCATTGTCGATAGCTGAAGTTGTTGAAAAGAATGTCGAAAAGACAGTTTGGTTGAAGTGTGAATATCCTGTTTTGAATGAGACTATACGGATTGCCAAACAATATCAGGCCGATATTGTGGAACAGGATTTGCAGCTGGATTGTAAGTTGACAGTGAAAATAGCGTTGGCCGATTATGAAGCCTGTATTGCCGCCTGGAAAAATACGCGCCAAATTGAAGTAAATACTGAGAAGCCGTTTGAATAAAAGGTCGTCTGAACATATTTGATCAATCAAAAGTTTCAGACGGCCTTTGATGTTTTAGCCTTGGTATCTGTCTAAAGCATTTACGCTTGAGCGCAGGTGTTCCCAAGCCAGTTGATGAAATTCTCCCAGTGCGTTCCATAGGGCATCTTCGCTCATAATGCTGTATTCGCCCTGTGTTCGCAAATCAACATCTGCCTCTTCTTCAATGGCTTGATGGCATGCTTGGTATTCGTTGGTATAGAAGTCATCCATGTCTTGCATGAGGCTTGCAGCATGTTTCCAGCGGGCGATATCTGCTTCCAGTTGTGGTAGTAATTCGCACCATTCACGGTATTTACTTTGAATTTCGTCAATACGTTTTTGCATGATTTTCCTTTCGTTGTTTGAAATTAGAGTATGGTTGTCTTGGTGCAATATTATTCTTAATTTGAAACAGCTATGCAAGATGGAACAATATTCCATCGATTGAATTTTATTTACAACATCTATTCTTCAAGGAGACGGTATGAAATTGCTCGTTATTGGTAATGGTGGACGTGAACACGCACTGGCTTGGAAATTGGCGCAGTCGTCTAAAGTAGAAACTGTCTTTGTTGCACCTGGTAATGCCGGAACGGCAATTGAGCCTAAACTGCAGAATGTGGCGTTGACGGCGCATCAAAATTTGATTGATTTTTGCCGTAATGAAAATATTGCCTTTACCGTAGTCGGCCCTGAAGCGCCTTTGGCTGCGGGTGTGGTGAATGACTTCCGTGCTGCCGGATTGAAGATTTTTGGCCCGACTCAATACGCGGCCCAGTTGGAGAGTTCAAAAGATTTTGCTAAAGCGTTTATGGCAAAATATAACATTCCAACCGCGCAATACCAAACCTTTGAAAATGCCGATGCGGCACATGATTACGTCAACCAAAAAGGTGCGCCGATTGTTATTAAAGCGGATGGTTTGGCTGCCGGTAAAGGCGTGATTGTCGCCATGACTTTGGATGAAGCTCATGCCGCTATCGACGATATGTTGTTGGGCAACAAAATGGGCAATGCAGGCGCGCGTGTTGTGATTGAAGATTTCCTGCAAGGCGAGGAAGCGAGCTTTATCGTTATGGTGGACGGTAATCATGTTTTGCCGATGGCAACCAGTCAAGACCATAAACGCCTGCTGGATGACGATAAAGGCCCTAATACCGGCGGTATGGGCGCATACAGCCCTGCTCCGGTGGTAACGCCTGATGTGTACGAGCGCGCGATGAATGAAATTATTTTGCCGACGGTGGCCGGTATGAAAGCAGAAGGTCATGAATTTACTGGCTTTTTATACGCAGGCTTGATGATTGATAAAACCGGTGCGCCTTATACCATCGAATTCAACTGCCGTTTCGGCGATCCTGAAACCCAGCCGATTATGAGCCGTTTGGATAGCGATTTAGTGGACTTGGTTGAAGCGGCAATCGACAGCAAACTGGATAGTGTTTCTGCCGAATGGAATCCGCAGACTGCAGTAGGCGTAGTGTTGGCTGCACAAAATTATCCTGATTCTCCAAAAAAAGGCGATGTGATCTTCGGCTTGGATAAGTCCAATCAAATTGGTAAAGTTTTCCATGCCGGTACTGCAACGAATGAAAAAGGCGAAGTTGTAACCAACGGCGGCCGTGTATTGTGTGTAGTCGGTTTAGGCGATGATGTTGCACAAGCTAAAAGCAAGGCTTATGAGGCATTGGAAACAATCCATTTTGACGGTATGCAATACCGTAAAGACATTGCCGATAAAGCCATCAACCGTTAATAATGAATAGAAATAGGCCGTCTGAACACAGATTGTCCGACAATCGCAGTTTCAGACGGTCTTGGTATTATGATGATGTTCCCCAGAATTTTATCGGCTGCAGCCCAACGCAGGTTGCAGGCGCATCTTAAAAAAGGCGGTTTGGTCGCCTATCCTACCGAGTCTTGCTATGGTTTGGGCTGTGTCCCTACTTTGCCTAAAGCACTCAACCAACTGATTCATCTGAAAAAACGACCACAACACAAAGGCATGATTGTTATTGGCCATAGCTTGGAACAGTTGCAACCTTTGCTGCAAAGGCCGTCTGAAAATATTCAAACCATGCTGCATGAAGCATGGCCGGCTCCGAAAACTTTTTTATTGCCGACCGGCAAAAAAGTATTGTCTTCGTTGCGAGGAAAAGGACGCAGTAAATTGGCTGTCAGGGTTCCGGCGCACGCAGGTACAAGGCGTTTGTGCCAGGTTTTGGAAATGCCTTTAGTCTCTACTTCATGCAATCGCGCAGGCAAACGGGCGTGCAAAACGGAAAGGGAAGTCAGAAGACAGTTTGGCAGGAAAGTATGGGTTGTAGGCGGATTGATAGGTAAGCAGAAAACGCCCAGCCAGATTATTGATGGAGAAACAGGAACAAGGCTGCGTTAAAGAAGGGCTGTATTTTCAAAGGAAAGGTATTTATTTGGAGAAGCAAATTTTTCCAAAAGATTGGAATAACTATGTGAAAAGCATTTAACGCAGATCCAGTTTAATGCATAGCAACCTGTAAATACAGCTTGATTAAGCAGATATTAAGTCAGTAAATAGAGTATAAAGCAGTATTTTGTGAAATGCTCTGGCAAAGAATGAAGCAAATTTTGAGCGTAAATGAATCGCTGTAATAAATTATTTTTGAATAAACAAATTTTGTGGATAAATTTGAAGATAAATTTCCATAAAAACATAAAAATGCCGTCTGAAACTTGATATTCAAAGCATTCAGACGGCCTTTTAAATATTTAAACTGTGGATAACTTTGTGAATAAGTGTGGATTAAAGCTTATGTCCGCACACAGTTTCGTATTGTTTTTCAGTAATCGTACCGCTCATGACGCTCATTGGGCGGATGCTGGTCGGCGTATAGCTTTGGTTGGAAATCACCCGGCCGTGTTCGTCCATCAGTTGCAGCGCTGCCAGGCGATAGGTTTTGTTTGAGCAATGAATTTCCCAGCTGCCGATGGCCGTTTTATAGGCCGGCGTGTTGACGAAACGTTCCTCTTTCAGTTTGGAAACGGTTTTTTTATCGCGGAAAGTAACCAGTGCGCCATTTCTTTTAATGCTGCTTCTATCAATGGCCACTTTGATATTGCCTTCAGAGATGGTGCCGATGTTGGTCCAACTACCGCTGCCGCTTGAAGTGGTGGTTGTTTCACAGGCACTCAACATCAAAGCCGCAAATACGGTTGCAGCTAAGGAAAAACGTTTGATATTCATAAAACCTCATTATTTACAGAAAGTCAGCCGATATTATCCGTGAAGATGGCATATATCGTAAATCGATTTTGCAAAGTTGAACCTCTGAAAAGAATTTTATGAAAAATACGCTGAAAAGGCCGTCTGAAACCTGTCTTTCAGACGGCCTTGAAGTGTAAAATCATGTATAATTGCAAACAATTTGGTTTTCATCCCATAGGAAGATCCGACATGATTAACCCTATCGCTGCACTTTCCCCATTAGATGGCCGCTACGCCAAATCCGTTGAAGCATTGCGCCCGATTTTCTCCGAATACGGCCTGATGCGTGCGCGTGTCAAAGTTGAATTAAACTGGCTCAAAGCCCTTGCCGTCGAGCCTAAGATTGTAGAAGTTCCTGCTTTCAGCGATTTTACGCTTGCCGAAATCGACAAAGTGATTGAAAACTTCTCACTTGAAGATGCCGCCGCCGTCAAAGCCATTGAGGCAACCACCAATCACGACGTCAAAGCCATCGAATATTGGCTTAAAGAACGCTTCTCCGGCGTGCCTGAAGTGGCTGCTGCCAGCGAGTTCATCCACTTTGCCTGCACTAGCGAAGACATCAACAACCTGTCCCACGCTTTGATGCTGCAAGAAGCGCGTGAGGCTGTTTTGCTGCCGAAACTGGCCGAAATTATCGAGAAGTTGACCGGCATGGCGCATGAGTTGGCTGCCGTCCCTATGATGAGCCGCACGCATGGCCAGCCTGCTACACCAAGCACACTGGGTAAAGAAATTGCCAATGTCGTGTACCGCCTGCAACGTCAGTTTAAAAACCTGCAAGCGCAAGAGTTTCTCGGCAAAATCAACGGCGCAGTCGGCAACTACAATGCCCATATGGTCGCTTATCCCGATGTGGATTGGGAAAACCATTGCCGCAACTTTGTTGAAATCAGCCTCGGCCTGACCTTCAACCCCTACACCATTCAAATCGAGCCGCACGACTATATGGCGGAATTCTTCCAAGCCATCAGCCGTGTCAACACGATTCTGATCGACTTCAACCGCGACGTTTGGGGCTACATTTCTTTGGGTTACTTCAAACAAAAAGTCAAAGCAGGCGAAGTCGGTTCTTCTACCATGCCGCACAAAGTTAATCCGATCGACTTTGAAAATTCCGAAGGCAACCTTGGTATGGCCAATGCCGTATTGGGCTTTTTGTCTGAAAAACTGCCGATTTCTCGTTGGCAGCGCGACCTGACCGACAGCACCGTATTGCGCAATATGGGCGTAGGCGTGGGCTATACCGTATTGGGCTTTGCCGCCCATCTGCGCGGTCTGAACAAGCTTGAACCGAATCCTGCCGCCCTTGCTGCCGATTTGGACGCCACTTGGGAGCTGCTGGCCGAGCCGATTCAAACCGTAATGCGTCGTTACGGCGTGGCCAATCCTTACGAGAAGCTGAAAGATCTGACACGCGGTAAAGACGGCATTACGCCTGAAGTGTTGAAACTCTTTATCGAGTCGTTGGAAATTCCGGCAGAAGCCAAAGCCAAATTGCTTAAGCTGACCCCTGCGTTGTATGTGGGCAAAGCCGAAGAGTTGGCAAAACGAATTTAAAAGGATTTTGTAGGGCGCACCTTCTTAGTTATTGAGATTTTTTGATAGATAAGAAACCAACCCTCTACATCCGACAAATTAAAAAGGCCGTCTGAAATCTCTTTCAGACGGCCTTTTTCGATTCAATCCGTTATTTCACTTTGTCTTTCAATGCACCGTAGCCGGCGGCGTCCATTTCTTCCAAAGGAATGAATTTCAAACTTGCGCCGTTGATGCAATAGCGCAGGCCGCCTTTGTCTTTCGGGCCGTCGGCGAAGACGTGTCCCAAGTGTGAGTCGGCGGCATGGCTGCGCACTTCGGTGCGGCGCATGTTGTAGCTGAAATCGTCGTGTTCGGTAACGGCGGCGGCATTAATCGGGTGGGTAAAGCTCGGCCAACCGCAACCGGAATCGAATTTGTCGGCGGAGCTGAACAGGGGTTCGCCGCTGACGACGTCCACGTAAATGCCGGGTTTGAACAGATGGTCGTATTCGTGGCTGAAGGCGTATTCGGTCGCGCTGTTTTGGGTAACTTGATATTGCTCTTCGGTCAGGAGGCGTTTGAGTTCGGCAGCGCCGGGTTTTTTATACGTTGCCGCGTCAAAGCCTTTGCCTTGCGGGGCAGCCTTGGTTTTGCCCGGCAGCGGTTCGTCGGCTTTGCGGATGTCGATGTGGCAGTAGCCGTTGGGGTTTTTAATCAGGTAGTCCTGATGGTATTCCTCGGCGTCGTAGAAGTTTTGCAACGGCTCGTTTTCGACGACGAGGGGCTGTTGGTATTTTTGCTGCTCGCGTTTGAGGGCGGCGGCGATAACGGCTTTTTCGGCAGGGTCTGTGTAGTACACGCCGCTGCGGTATTGCGTGCCGATGTCGTTGCCTTGTTTGTTGAGGCTGGTCGGGTCAACGACGCGGAAATAGTATTGCAGGATGTCGTCTAGGCTGAGTTTGTCGGCATCGTAGGTAACTTTGACGGTTTCGGCATGACCCGTATCGCGGTAGGACACGTCTTCGTAGCTTGGGTTTTCCGTTTTGCCGTTGGCGTAGCCGGATACTGCGTCAACCACGCCGTCTATGCGTTGGAAATAGGCTTCCAAGCCCCAGAAGCAGCCGCCGGCGAGGTAGATAGTGCGCGTATTCATGATTGCTGAATCCTTTTTCTGTGTGTCAGGTTTGTAAAATGTGTTTTTCAGACGGCCTAAATCAGCATCGGGATCGCGGATTAAAGCCAATGCCTGCGCTTCATTGATACTGCCTTTGACGATACGCTGCACGTCGCCGTCCTTGCCGATTAATGCCCACGAAGGGTAAACGCCGATATTCAGGCTTTGAGCGATGGTGCCGCCGTTGTCGGTAACGACGGGCAGCTTGGGATAGTTCAAACCGGCATACCATTTTTGAAAGTCGCCGTCTTTTTTCTCGTGCAAAAAGCCGGGCGAGGCAACGGTAATCAGGTTGGCGGAGCTAAACCGCTTGTCCTGCACCCATTTTTCGGTTTGCCCCAGTTCGGACAAACATAAAGGACACCAACTTGCCCAAAATTTAATCAGGGTCGGTTTGTCTTTTTTCAGGAAGACACTGGCAGGGCGGTTGTCAGGAGTTTTCAACGAGGACAATGCTTGCGGTACGGTTGCGGCTTCGGTATCCATCATTTTGGATGAGCAGGCGCCCAGCGCAAGCAGGCAGCCGAACTTGGCGCAAAGGGAAAAGAAGGTACGGGGTTTCATCTCTATGTTTCCTGTATGGATGGTTTGCCTTGTTAGACGTTGGAAATGCCAAAACCTGACAACCTTGATTTTCAGACGACCTTGCCACGTAAAATACGCTACAATACTCCCTATTTCAAGTTTCTAAAATTAAAAGGAAAATTTAATGTTCAGCTTCTTCCGTCGCAAGAAAAAACAGGAAACTCCGGCTCCTGAGGAGGCTCAAGTTCAGGAAACCGCAGCAAAAGTAGAATCTGAAGTTGCTCAAGTAGTTGAAAATATTAAAGAAGATGCCGAATCTTTGGCAGAAAGCGTCAAAGGGCAGGTCGAATCAGTTGTCGAATTGGCTGTTGAAACTGTCAGCGAAACCGTTGAGCAGGTTCGGGAAGCTTTGACCGAAACGCCGTCTGAAACAGTCGAAAAAGTAGAAGAACACGTTGAAGCGGCAAAAGAAGCGGCCGTTGAAACCGTCAGCGAGGCTGTTGAACAGGTTCAAGAAACCGTTACCGAGATGCCGTCTGAAGTGGCCGAGGCTGCTGAAGAAGTAGCGGAACAGGCTGAGGCGGTAAAAGAAGCAGCTGTTGAGGCAGTTAGCGAGGCTGTTGATCAGGTTCAAGAAACCGTTGCCGAGATGCCGTCTGAAGTGGCCGAGGCTGCTGAGGAAGTAGTAGAACGGGCCGAAGCGGTCAAAGAAGAAGCTGTTGAGGCAGTTAGCGAGACTATCGAGCAAGTTCAAGAAGTCGTTGCGGAAACATCGGCTGAAGCCCCTGCTCCGGTAGAAGAACACAAGCTCAGTTGGGCTGCGCGTTTGAAACAAGGCTTGACCAAATCACGCGACAAAATGGCAAAATCGTTGGCCGGCGTGTTCGGCGGCGGACAAATCGACGAGGATTTGTACGAAGAGCTGGAAACCGTGCTGATCACCAGCGATATGGGTATGGAAGCCACCGAATACTTGATGAAAGACGTGCGCGACCGTGTCAGCCTCAAAGGCCTCAAAGATGGCAACGAATTGCGCGGTGCGCTGAAAGATGCGCTGTACGACTTGATTAAGCCTCTGGAGAAACCTTTGGTCTTGCCGGAAACCAAGGAGCCTTTCGTGATTATGCTTGCCGGTATCAACGGCGCAGGCAAAACCACGTCTATCGGCAAATTGGCCAAATACTTCCAAGCACAGGGCAAATCTGTGTTGCTGGCGGCAGGCGATACTTTCCGTGCCGCCGCGCGTGAGCAGCTTCAAGCTTGGGGCGAGCGCAATAATGTGACTGTGATTTCGCAAACTACGGGCGATTCCGCAGCAGTTTGCTTCGATGCCGTCCAAGCTGCGAAAGCGCGCGGGATTGACATCGTGCTGGCCGACACCGCCGGACGCCTGCCAACGCAGCTTCATTTGATGGAAGAAATCAAAAAAGTGAAACGCGTGCTGCAAAAAGCCATGCCTGATGCGCCACATGAAATCATCGTTGTTTTGGATGCGAACATCGGTCAAAACGCCGTCAACCAAGTAAAAGCCTTTGACGAAGCTCTGGGTCTGACCGGCCTTATCGTGACCAAGCTCGACGGTACGGCCAAAGGCGGCATCCTTGCCGCCCTTGCCTCAGACCGCCCAGTTCCTGTCCGCTACATCGGCGTAGGCGAAGGTATCGACGATTTGCGTCCGTTTAATGCCAAAGCGTTCGTAGATGCCCTATTGGATTAAACAGACAGGCTGCGGCTTGTAAACGCAGTTTGCAGGGTGTTTCATGCACTTTGAAGGCTCTGTATTCGGTATGGGATACCTAAGCCAAACAGGCTGTTAAAAAGGCCGTCTGAAACCTAAAATCAGGTTTCAGACGGCCTTTATTTTATTTGCAGGTTTAGTTTTTCCGTGCGGTAACAAACTCGGCCAGTTGGCGCAGGCGCAGGGCTTTGTCGCCGAATGGCTCGATCAGGGCAACGGCTTCTGCAATCAGCGTTTCTGCGTAAGTACGCGCGGCCTGGAGGCCCATCAGTTTGACGTAGGTCGGTTTGTCGTTGTCCGAGTCTTTGCCGGCGGTTTTGCCCAAGGTGGCGGTATCGGCTTCGCAGTCCAATACATCGTCGATCACTTGGAAAGCCAGGCCCAATTTGGCGGCGTAGTGATCTAAGGTTTGGATTTGCGCCGGTGTTAAGTCTGGGCAGGAAAGTGCGCCTAAGGCCACGGCCGCGCGGATGAGCGCGCCGGTTTTGAGGCTGTGCATCTGTTCCAGTTCGGCCTGATTCATGGCTTTGCCGACATTGGCAAGGTCTATGGCTTGTCCGCCCGCCATGCCGAGGCTGCCGGATGCTTGGGCAAGTGTGGACAACATGGCAAGCTGGCGTTCGGCAGGCAGGCCTGTCGGACGGCTCAGTACATCAAAGGCTTGGGTTTGCAGCGCATCGCCGACCAAAAGGGCGGTTGCTTCATCGTATTGCACATGGCAGGTCGGTTTGCCGCGGCGCAGGCTGTCGTTGTCCATCGCCGGCATATCGTCGTGAACCAGCGAATAGACGTGCACCATTTCGATGGCCGCCATCGCCTGCTCGACGGCGTTTTGGTTTGCTTCGCCCAATTCGGACGCGGCAAGCACCAAGAGCGGGCGCAGCCGTTTGCCGCCGCCGAGGGTAACGTAACGCATGGCTTCGTGCAGCGTGTGCGGCACTTGGCTTTCAGACGGCAAGAAATGCGCCAGCAGCAATTCGGTTTGCGCTTGGGCTTTTTGCTGCCATGTTTTGAGTTCATTCGCCGGGTTCAAGATTCAACTCCTTCAGTTCGCCGGCATCCAAGACTTGCAGTTTCTGCTCGACTTCCGCCAATTTGGTTTGGCAGTATCTGACCAATTCGTTGCCTTCCTGATAGGCGGCCAAAGCGTCTTCCAGCGGCATTTCGCTGCTTTGCATGGCCTGGGTCAGGGTTTCGAGGCGGGATAAGGCTTCTTCAAAGGATTGGGGGGCGTTTTTTTTCATGGTTTGAAATGATGGCAGAAAAGGGGAATTGTAGCATTTTTAGATGATGAAGGCCGTCTGAACAGGGATGAAAACGAAATCAAAGATTTCTGTTTCTTTGTTCAGACGGCCTTTTTTTAAACAGGATAACGTTATCAGCCCGGTAAAACGGCTTTTTGATAGTTGAGCGCGATAAACTGCTTCTCGGCATCCAATTCAGTGATTTTGAACAATGCCTGCGATTTAGGCAGCGCGTCAAACGGAATACCGGTCGCGCGCGTGACCAGCGGCAGGCCTTCAATGCGGACGAGGTCTTCTTTGAGGATGGTGGCCGTCAGCTCGCTCGTGCCTTGCTGTTGCAGATAGACGAGGCTCCAGTAGGCTTCCATTTGGCGTTGGAAGTCGGCGTAGGCTGTATAGGCGGCATCAAAGTCGCGCAGCGCGGCGAAAAGCTCGGCATCGCTGTTTTGATACAGCGGCTCGGCAGTATCGTCTATCAGGCTGATCAGCTGCTTTTGGTTGATGTAGTCGGCGGCGCGGCGCAGCGGCGAGGTAAACCAGCCGTAATGCGGCACGCCCATGCCGATGTGCGGCTCGGATTTGGTGCTCATGCGCACTTTGCCTGCCGGTTGGACGCGGAAAAGGCCGGGCAGCTCGTTTTCGTCCAGCATTTGCGCCCAAGTGCTGTTGGCAAGAATCATCATCTCGCTGACCAGCGTATCGATGGGCGAACCGCGTTCGCGGCGGACGACGGATACGTTGCCTTCCTCATCCAATTCGATGCTGTAATCGTATTGCGGCGCACGGTCGGGTTCGTATTTGCCGCGCGCTTTTTGCAGGGCGATGGCGAATTGATAGAACCAAATCAGGTCTTGATGGTGGGCGAACATCATTTCGCCTGCTTCGTCCAAGCCGGTTTCGGCGTTGAAATGCGGCTCGATGGTTTGAATGCGCAGGTTTTCGGCGATGTTAACCGCTTCGATTTTGCAGGTTGGCGCGCCGACGTTGAACTCGCTGTCCACATCAAAATAAATGCTGACGGCAGGGCGGTACGCGCCCGCATCAAGGCTGAACGCGGCAATCCAGTTTTCGGGCAGCATGGTGATTTTGCCGCCGGGGAAATAAACCGTGCTTAAGCGTTCCATGATGTTTTTTTCCATTTTGTCGCCTTGTTTAATGGCAAGCGACGGCGCGGCAATGTGGATACCGACGCGTTTCATGCCGTTGCCCAAGTCGGTCAGGCTCAAGGCATCGTCCACTTCGGTGGTCGATTCGTCGTCGATGGAAAAGGCGGTAACGTCGGCCTTGGGCAGGTCGGGCATTTCAGGAAGCGGAAGGTTGGGGAAGCCTGTTCCTTTGGGGAAGTATTTGATTTCAAACCCGTCTTGCAGGTATTGGGGAATGGACGTAATGCCGCCCGTTTTTTTCGCCAATTCGTAGGCGGAGATTTTCAGCTCGTCGGTGGCTTTGGTAAAGGCTTTGTAGGTCAGCGACTGCTTGTCGGGCGCGTGCAGGATGGTTTTCAGATCCGCCGCGATTTCAGACGGCATCTCGCCGCGTTTCAAGGCTTCCGCCCAAGCGTCGATTTGCGCGTCTTGCTGTTTTTTGCGTTCGATGGCGGCAAGCGCCTGTTTTAAGGTTTCTTCGGGCGCGGCTTTGAACACGCCTTTGGCTTTTTTGTAGAAATACATCGGCGCGGCGTAAAGCGCAATCAAAGTCGCCGCCAGCTCGGTTTTGGTCGGCGCATGGCCGTAATATTCTTCGGCGATGGCTTCGGCGGTAAAATCCTCTTCGCCGCATACTTCCCACAATAAATCGGTGTCGATGTCCGCCGCCTGTGCCTGCGCGTTCTCCAAAAATGCCGCCATATCGCCGTCAAACTCGGCAAAGACATTGTTTGCCTTCACTTTGGTGCGTTTGCCGTGTTGGGTATCGACTTGGTAGGTGGCGTCGTTTTTTTGGATGATGGAGGCAACTTTGAATTGGCCGGACTCTTCGTAAAAGATATTCATTTTTTTAGGATTTTATAATTTGTAGGAAACGCGTGATTTTAGCAGATTTGCACAAGAAAGGCCGTCTGAAAAACATACTTTCAGATGGCCTGTTCAAACGGCGGATGATTAATACTGATATGCCGCCAGTTTGCGTTTGATTTCAGGCAGGGCGGCGCGTGCGGCCTGTTCGCCCAGTTGGATAGCGCGTTGTTTTTGGTCGAAGCCGCCAACCGAACCCAGCTCCAAAACCTGCGGTTTGATGACCACATTGGCTTGTCCCAATTCTTGGCGCAACGCAGTTTGACTCATTACGTTGAAGGTTTGGTCAAGATAGGAGAACATGCCTTGGCTGACGTTTTTGGCCGGACGGGCGGAAATATCGACGGCAATGATGAAGTTTGCCCCCATTTTTTTCGCCGCGCTGACCGGTACGGGCTGCGACAGGCCGCCGTCTACATATTTGCGGTTGCCGATAACGACAGGTTGAAACACGTTCGGAATCGACGCAGAAGCGCGGACGGCCTGTCCGGCATTACCTACGTTAAATACCACCGGTTTGCCGCTTTCAAAATCGGTCGCAACGGCGGCAAATTTGATGGGGAACTGCTGCATCGGGCGGTTGCCGACTTTGCGGTTGATGTAGTTTTGCAGTTTTTCGCCTTTGATAAAGCCGCTGGTGGACAAGGTCAAATCCACCAAATCGGTTTTACCCAAAATTTCCGCTTCCAATTCGAGGCGGTCGGGCGACATTCCCGAAGCGTACATACTGCCGACAATCGAGCCGGCGGATGTGCCGGTAACGATTTTGACCGGAATATTGTTTTCTTTCAAAACCTTAATAATCCCGATATGGGCAAAGCCTTTGGATGCGCCGCCGCCCAAAGCCAGCGCAACCGTGGCTTTCGGTTTGGGTGCAGTATGCGAAACCGTATTTTGACCCTGCGTAGAAGGTTTGGATTGCGGCGCGTTGCCACTCGGACAGGCAGCCAATACCAAGACGGACGAAGCGGCTAAAAACGTTTTGAATGTGGAAAAAAGTTTGTTCATGTTCAGACAGCCTTTAATATGTCGAAAGAGTTATTTTACTCCGAAATGAAGTCGAAAGGCCGTCTGAAATCAGGTTTCAGACGGCCTTTTAAATCAAGCTCAAGCCAATTCGAGCTGTTTTTCCAAGCTTTCGACCAGTTGGTCGTCCAAATTCAAAGCTTGGGACAAACGGCTCAGGAACACGATTTCCTTGCGAGACAAGTCCGCGCAGACCAATCGGGCCGCCAAATAAGTTTCGGCTGCCAAAGCCTCGTCGCTGCCGACCGAAGCGGCAATTTGCTCGATGGAGGCCGGTTGCGCATATTCCGCCTGCAACCATGCCGCCGTTTCCGCATCGCTGCCGCTTTCACGCTCGATGGCCGCGCGTTCCGCATCGTCAATCAGGCCGTCTGAAGCCGCCGCCGCAATCATTGTTTGTAAAATCACACGACTGTGGTTTTCGCCAATCAGACCGGCAGGTTGGAACGCACTTTGCGGCAATTCGTCCTGCTGGCGGTTTTGTTTCCAGTTTTGATAGCCTTTATAAGCCAGAAAACCCAAAGCGGCGACCGAGCCGGCCTTGACCAGCTTCTTCGCATTTTTCTTTTTCAACAGCATCGATGCCAAAGCACCTGTCAGCGCGCCGCCGCCGAAAGAATTGAGTGGACTGTCCGCCACCGCTTTGCCGCCTTTTTGAGCCGCACCCAAAACCTGATTGAGCAACTGACTGAAATCCATAAAAAAATCTCCTGAAAACAAATACATTGCAAATATAGGGCAGAAACACCAAAAAACCAAGCCAAAGAAAGTTAAAAGGTGCAAACAAGTTTTCAGACGGCCATAGCCGACTTTCGGTACAATCACACCATTCCAAACAATAAACCCCATCATGACCGATACCGCCCAAATCATTACCAGCTATGGCCGCCGCTATATTGTCCGCACCCCCGACGGCCAAACATATGACGCCACCACCCGCAAAAAACGCGTCGATTTCGCCTGCGGCGACCAAGTCCGCATCAGCCCCATCAACGGCGAACAAGTCGTGATCGAAGACTACCTCCCGCGCGAAAGCCTGCTCTACCGCCAAGACGCGTGGAAAACCAAACTGATTGCCGCCAACGTTACCCAACTGCTCATCGTAACCGCCGCCAGCCCCTCACCCAGCGAAGCCCTGTTGCAACGCGCCCTCCTCGCAGCCGAAGCGGCCGGCATCGACGCCGTTATCGTCCTCAATAAAGCTGACCTCCCCGAAACCGCCCAATGGCGCGAGAAACTCAAATTCTACGAAACCCTCGGCTATTTAGTGGTCGAAACCAATGCATTGGAAAACGCCGACATCCTGCGTCCCATTTTAGAAGGGCAAACCAACATCCTGCTCGGACAAAGCGGCATGGGCAAGTCCACCTTGACCAACGCCCTACTCGGCAACCAAGCCGCCCGAACCGGCGACATTTCCACCGCGCTCGACTCCGGCAAACACACCACCACCCACGCCCAACTGTACGATTTAAACGCAGAAACCCGACTCATCGATTCCCCCGGCCTGCAAGAATTCGGCCTGCACCATCTCCAAGCTGCCGATTTATTGCAATACTTCCCCGACCTGCGCCACCTTATCGGCCAATGCCGTTTCCACAACTGCACCCACCGCGCCGAACCCGGCTGCTCCGTCAAAGCCGCTGCCGAATCAGGCGAAGCCAAACCCGAGCGTATCGAGTTTCTGCAACGCGTTACCGATGAATTGTTGAGATAAAGTTTTAACAAAAATAAGTGTTTGGATAAATAAAAAGGCCGTCTGAAAATTTCAGACGGCCTTTTGTTGAAGCATAACCAAATTTACCTTTCAACCGGTATCGCTACCTTAGCGGGAAAGAGAAGGTGCTTTTCGCGGCGGATTGATCATGAGAAGCACGGCTTCTTCAATTTGTTTGTCCTCCCGATCATGGAGCTCTACCGGAAACTTCAGACGCAACACTGTAACAATAGCGCCAACTGATAAGCCTGCATCATGAAGCAACTCAATTTCTTTAAGTATCGGTGCGGAAAGGTTTAACATGGTTTCTCCTTAAGATTTGATACTTAGCCCACTTTATCCCCAGGCTGTGCGCCTGCGTCAACGTCGAGGAGCTTCAGTTTGCCCTCTGCGGTGGCGGCGGAGAGGATCATGCCTTCGGATACGCCGAATTTTGCCATTTTACGTGGGGCGAAGTTGGCGACGGCGATGACCATGCGGCCGTTCAATTCGGCAGGATTTGGGTAAGATGCGGTGATGCCGGAGAAGATGATACGTTTTTCAAAACCGAAATCGAGGTCGAATTTCAAAAGTTTGGTGCTGCCTTCGACGGCTTCGCAGTTCAATACTTTGGCGACGCGCATGTCGATTTTCATAAAGTCGTCAAAGCTGGCCTGTTCGGTGACTTTTTCGTATTTGCTCTCTTCGGCGGCAGGCGCGGCTGCGGCGGCGATGCTTTGTTTGTTGGCTTCGATTAAATCGTCCACTTGTTTTTGCTCCACTCGTTGCATTAAATGTTCGTATTTGTTGATGGCGTGTTCGCCCAAGGTTTCGCGGGTATTTGCCCAAGTGATGGCTTCCAAATTCAGGAATTTGGCGGCATTTTCGGTCACTTTCGGCAATACGGGGGCGAGGTAGGCGGTCAACATGGTAAAGGCGTTGATGAGTTCGCTGCATACTTCGTGCAGGCGTGCGTCTTGGCCTTCTTGTTTGGCCAGTTCCCAAGGTTTGTTGGCATCAACGTATTCGTTGACAATGTCTGCCAAGGCCATGATGTCGCGCAGGGCTTTGGCGTATTCGCGGCTTTCGTAGCATTCGGCAATGGCTTCGCTTTGCGCAGTCAGTTTTGCCAGTAATTCGCTGTCGGCAACATCTTTCAGACGGCCTTCAAAGCGTTTGGCAATGAAACCTGAAGCGCGGGCGGCGATGTTGACGTATTTGCCGACGAGGTCACTGTTGACGCGGCTGATAAAGTCTTGCAGGTTCAAATCGATGTCTTCGATTTTGCTGTTGAGCTTAGCGGCGATGTAGTAGCGCATCCACTCGGGGTTCAGACCTTGTTCCAGATAGGATTTGGCAGTGATGAAGGTGCCGCGCGATTTGGACATTTTTTGTCCGTCAACGGTCAGGAAGCCGTGTGCGTACACGCCGGTCGGGGCGCGGTGGCCGGAGAAATGCAGCATGGCGGGCCAGAACAGGGCGTGGAAATAGAGGATGTCTTTGCCGATGAAGTGGTACATCTCGGTTTGGCTGTCGGCTTTGAAGTATTCGTCAAAATCGATGCTGAGGCGGTCGCACAGGTTTTTAAACGACGCCATGTAGCCGACGGGTGCGTCCAGCCAGACGTAGAAGTATTTGCCCGGCGCGTCGGGGATTTCAAAACCGAAATACGGCGCGTCGCGGGAGATGTCCCAGTCGGACAGGGTGGTTTCTTCGCCTTCGCCCAGCCATTCTTTCATTTTGTTGAGGGCTTCGGGTTGCAGGTGGGGCTTGCCGTCGTGCGGATTGTTGCCGGAAGTCCATGCTTTGAGGAAGTCGACGCATTCACCCAGTTTGAAGAAGAAATGTTCGGATTCACGCAATTCGGGTTTTGCACCGGAAACGGCGGAATACGGGTTAATCAGTTCGGTCGGGGAATAGGTCGTGCCGCAGACTTCGCAGTTGTCGCCGTATTGGTCTTGGGCGTGGCATTTCGGGCATTCGCCTTTGACGAAGCGGTCGGGCAGGAACATTTGTTTTTCGGGGTCGAAAAGCTGCTCGATGACGCGGCTCTCAATCTTGCCGTTGGCTTTCAGCGCGCGGTAAATGTCTTGGGAAAACTGTTTGTTTTCAGGGGAATGGGTGCTGTAATAATTGTCGTAGCCGATGCCGAAGCCGGTAAAGTCGGCGAGGTGCTCTTCGCGTACTTTGGCAATCATGTCTTCAGGCGCAATGCCTTGTTTTTGCGCGGCAAGCATCACGGGCGTGCCGTGGGTGTCGTCGGCGCAGCAGTAGTAGCACTCGTGGCCGCGCAGTTTTTGGAAGCGTACCCAAACGTCGGTTTGGATGTGTTCGACCATGTGGCCGAGGTGGATGCTGCCGTTGGCATACGGCAGCGCGGAAGTGACAAGGATTTTGCGTGTCATGGTTTGTGCTTTTAAAAACAATGGATAAAGATGTCGGGGATTATACCGCAAAACAATAGGCAAAGGCCGTCTGAAACCCGATTGCCGGTGTTTCAGACGGCCTTTTATTTATCGGCAGCGTATGGGATTAACCGCGTACGCGTTCGATTTTTGCGCCTACGCCGCCGAGTTTTTTCTCGATGTATTCATAGCCGCGGTCGAGGTGGTAGATGCGTTCGACGATGGTTTCGCCATCTGCGACCAAGCCTGCCATGACGAGGCTGGCGGAGGCGCGCAGGTCGGTTGCCATCACGACGGCGCCGGAGAGTTTCTCTACGCCTTTGATGTAGGCGGTGTTGCCTTCGGTGGTGATGTCTGCGCCCATGCGGTTGAGTTCGGGAACGTGCATGAAGCGGTTTTCAAAAATGGTTTCCACCACGCGGCTGCTGCCTTCGGCAATGGCGTTCATGGCCATAAACTGCGCCTGCATGTCGGTTGGGAAGCCTGGGTGGACGACGGTACGGATGTCCACGGCTTTGGGGCGTTGTTGCATGTCGATGGAAATCCAGTTGTCGCCTGCTTCGATGATGGCGCCGGCTTCTGTCAGTTTGTCCAATACGACTTCCATGGTTTTCGGTGCGGCATTGCGCAGGACGACTTTGCCGCCGGTCATGGCGACGGCGCAGAGGAAGGTACCGGCTTCGATACGGTCGGGAACGACGCTGTGTTCGCAGCCGTGCAGCTCTTTTACGCCTTCGATGGTCATGGTTGCTGTACCGATGCCGCTGATTTTTGCGCCCATTTTAACGAGGCATTCGGCCAAATCGACGACTTCGGGCTCGATGGCGCAGTTTTCGAGGATGGTGGTGCCTTCGGCGAGCGTGGCCGCCATCAGCAGGTTTTCGGTACCGCCTACGGTCACGACGTCCATGGTGACGCGCGTGCCTTTCAGACGGCCTTTGGCTTTGACGTAACCGTGTTCGATGGTGATTTCCGCCCCCATGGTTTCGAGGCCTTTGAGGTGTTGGTCAACCGGGCGCGAACCGATGGCGCAGCCGCCGGGCAGGCTGACTTGGGCTTCGCCGAAGCGGGCGAGGGTCGGGCCCAAAACCAAGATGGATGCGCGCATGGTTTTTACCAGCTCATAAGGTGCGCAGGTGTTGTTGACGGTGCCACCGTTGATTTCAAATTCGGAGATGTTGTCGGTCAAAACGCGTGCGCCCATGCCTTGCAGCAGTTTTTGGGTGGTTTTGACGTCGGCGAGCATGGGTACGTTTTTCAAGCGTAAAGTGCCGGAAGTCAGCAGACCGGCACACATCAGCGGCAGGGCGGCGTTTTTTGCGCCGGATACGATGATTTCGCCGTTGAGGGGGCCGTTGGCAGAGATTTTGAGTTTGTCCACAGGATGTCTTTCGTTATTTGTCTGCACGGTTTATGCCGCACAAATGAAATGAGATGATAATAAACCATCAATTATAAGGGATTATGACCTTGCTGTTAGATTTGGCAGTATTAAATTTTCACAAGGTTTGTTTAAGTTGCGAAAGGATAAGATTTCAGGCCGTCTGAATGGTTCAGACGGCCTGTTTGCCAAGGCTTATTTTTTGGCTTTGAAGCCCAAAAGGTGTTGCGTAGTGGCCAACCATGCGCCGAATACGCCCAGCGCGATGACGAAGCCGAATACCAGCGACACTTCGCTAAATGTGAAGAAACGCCAGCCGATGTTCAGGCCGTAGGGTTTGAAAATCGCGTCCACCAGCGGCCGTACTTCGGCCAGCAGCCAGGCCGACAAGCCCAAGCTGACGGCGGCGGAGAAAATACTCTGCCACATTGCCTGATAAAGGAAAGGACGGCGGATGAAGGAAGCGGGCGCACCCAACAGCTTGGTGATTTCCAACTCTTCCTTACGGCTGAGGATTTGCAGGCGGATGGTGTTGTGTGCCACCAAGACAAAGGCCATACCCAAAGTCAGCGAGAGGAACCACAAAATCTTGCGGATAAATTCGTTAATACGATAAAGGGTCTGTACCCATTCGGTATCCATGGTTGCCGATTCGACGCGCGGCAGTTTGGTAATGTCTTTATAGATGGCCTGCATCTGATCCGGAGAAGTGGCAGGGTCGGGCGTAACGATAAAGACGTCGGGCAACGGGTTGCCATCGAGCATGGAAACGAGGTTTTGGTCGAGATTGGTCTGCAATTCTTCCAAACCTTCCTGCTTGCTGATAAAGCGGACTTTATCGATACGGCTGTCGCGTTGGAGCAGGTTTTTCACCGTATCGGCATCAGAACCTGCCGCATCGGTGTCCATATAAACCGTAATTTGCGGCGATTCGTTGAGTTTGCCCAATACGCTTTGTCCGCTTTGGATGCCCAAATACATAAACAGCGGCAAGGTCATGGCAACGGCAAGCATGAGCAGGGTCAGCAGCGTGCCGATGGGTTGGCGCAAAAGCTCTTTGAGCGCGGCGCGTGCCGATTCGACGTGTAACGAGATGTAATGAATCATGCTCATGCGAGGCGTCCTTTCTGCAGGCGCAAGACGCGGTGGCCGTAATCCGCCATCAGCGTTTCATCGTGCGCCGCAACAATCACGGTTGTGCCTGCTTCATGGAAGGTTTTGAACAATTCCATAATATCCAGCGCATAGGCGCGGTCGAGGCTGGCGGACGGCTCGTCGGCAATCAGCAGGCTGGGTTGGTGAACCACTGCGCGCGCGATGCACAAGCGCTGTTGTTCGCCGCCGGACAAAGTGATGGGCATATCGTTTTCGCGGCCTTTTAAGCCGATCTTCTCAATCGCAATACGCGCGCGCTCTTCCGCTTTGCGCGGCTGATAACCGCTAATCCGCAAAGGCAGGATAACGTTTTGTAAGACATTGCGATCGTAGAGGATTTTGTGGTCTTGGAAGACAATGCCGATGTGTTGGCGCATAAAGCCGATCTGATTGTCGCTCAAGGTGCCGAGGTCTTGATTGTTGAACCAAACCTTGCCTTTGGTAGGCTTGGTAATGCCTGAAATCAGCTTCAAAATGGTGGATTTGCCCGAGCCCGAGTGGCCGGCGATAAAAATCATCTCACCTTTGTTAATCTGGAAACTGACATTTTTCAGGGCTTCGAAACCGCCGGGATAGGTTTTGGAAACTTGTTCGAAACGGATCATGGGTTTTCCTGAAAATAGGGATTCAGACGACCGGCGTCATCGATAGGACAACATGCCGTCTGAAAAAATGGGGATATTCACAGATTATAAATATTTCGGCTGCTTTTTGATAGTGAAACTCCGGTTCTGCCGGCGGAGACACTGCCGGTTTGCAACACAAAGCAATATGGTTTGAAAAAAGGCCGTCTGAACGATTGGGTTTCAGACGGCCTTTTGAGTTTCTCTGCGTATTCCCCCAAAAGTAGGAATACAAACAAAGATAAGCAATGTTTCTAATTGAATCCCTATTAAAAATAAGCAACAATACCCAGAATAATTTCGTGATATTAAGTGGGAATAAATATGGATCATTCAGTTCATAACAAGCTGGTTTCTTTTATCTGGAGCATTGCAGACGATTGTTTGCGCGATGTCTATGTACGCGGTAAATATCGTGATGTGATTTTGCCAATGTTTGTACTTCGTCGTTTGGATACTTTACTTGAGCCAAGCAAAGAAGCGGTATTGGAAGAAGTACGCTTTCAAAAAGAAGAATTGGCATTCACCGAATTGGATGACCTTCCCCTTAAAAAAATTACCGGCCATGTTTTTTATAACACCTCAAAATGGACATTAAAATCCCTCTATCAAACCGCCAGCAATACGCCGCAGTATATGCTGGCCAATTTTGAAGAATATCTTGATGGTTTTAGTGCCAACGTGCAGGAAATTATCAACTGCTTCAAGCTGCGTGAACAAATCCGCCACATGTCCCATAAAAATGTTTTGCTGAGTGTGTTGGAAAAATTTGTCTCCCCTTACATCAATCTTACCCCTAAAGAGCAACAAGACCCGGATGGCAACAAATTGCCTGCTTTGAGCAATCTGGGCATGGGCTATGTATTTGAAGAACTGATCCGTAAATTTAACGAAGAAAACAACGAAGAAGCCGGCGAACACTTTACGCCACGGGAAGTGATTGAGCTGATGACGCATTTGGTCTTTGACCCGCTCAAAAACCAAATCCCGGCGATTATTACGATTTACGACCCGGCTTGCGGCAGCGGCGGTATGCTGACCGAATCACAAAACTTTATCGAACAAAAATATCCGCTGCCAGAATCGCAAGGCGAGCGTTCAATTTTCCTATTCGGTAAAGAAATCAACGACGAAACTTACGCCATCTGCAAATCCGACATGATGATTAAAGGCGACAACCCTGAAAACATCAAAGTCGGCTCCACCCTTGCCACCGACAGCTTCCAAGGCAATTACTTTGATTTCATGCTTTCCAATCCGCCATACGGCAAAAGCTGGGGCAGCGACCAAGCTTATATTAAAGACGGCAATGATGTTATCGACAGCCGCTTTAAAGTCAGCTTGCCTGATTACTGGGACAATGAAGAAACCCTCGATGCCACGCCACGCTCCAGCGACGGACAGCTGCTATTCCTAATGGAAATGGTCAGCAAAATGAAATCGCCGAATGACAACAAAATCGGCAGCCGAGTAGCCTCCGTACATAACGGCTCAAGCCTCTTTACCGGCGATGCAGGCTCGGGGGAGAGCAATATCCGTCGCCATATCATTGAGAACGATTTGCTGGAGGCCATCGTACAGCTGCCTAACAACCTGTTCTACAACACAGGCATTACCACCTACATTTGGCTGCTGTCCAACAACAAACCCGAAGCACGCAAAGGCAAAGTGCAGCTGATTGATGCCAGCCTCTTATTCCGTAAGTTGCGTAAAAATCTTGGCGACAAAAACTGCGAATTTGCGCCGGAACATATTGCCGAAATTACCCAAAACTATCTTGCTTTCAGCGCTAAAGCACGCGAAACCGACGGCCAAAATGAAGCGGTCGGCTTAGCTTCGCAGATTTTTGACAATCAAGATTTCGGCTATTACAAAGTCACCATCGAACGCCCGGATCGTCGTTCTGCACAATTTACCGCAGAAAATATTGCGTCTTTACGTTTTGACAAAGCCCTGTTTGAGCCGATGCAATATCTTTATCAGCAACATGGCGAACAAGTTTACAACGCCGAATTTTTAGCCAAAACCGAGCCAGAAATCAGCGCTTGGTGTGAAGCGCAGGGCATTGCCTTAAACAATAAAAATAAGGCTAAGCTGCTGGATGTCAAAACGTGGGAAAAAGCCGCCGCACTTTTTCAGACGGCCTCAACCTTACTCGAACATTTCGGCTCAACCCAATTTGACGATTTCAACCAATTCAAACAAGCCGTGGAAGGCCGTCTGAAAGCCGAAAAAATCTCCCTTTCTGCCACAGAGAAAAAGGCCATTTTCAATGCCGTAAGCTGGTACAACGAAAATGCCGCCAAAGTGATTGCCAAAACACTCAAGCTCAAACCAAACGAATTGGACGCCCTTTGCCAACGTTACCAATGCCAAGCCGACGAGCTGGCAGACTTTGGCTATTACACCACCGGCAAAGCAGGCGAATATATCCAATATGAAACCAGCAGCGACTTGCGCGACAGCGAATCCATACCGCTTAAACAAAATATCCATGACTATTTCAAAGCCGAAGTGCAACCGCACATCAACGAAGCATGGCTGAATATGGAAAGCGTGAAAATCGGCTATGAAATCAGCTTCAATAAATACTTCTACCGCCATAAACCATTACGCAGCCTTGCAGAAGTAGCCCAAGATATTTTGGCGTTAGAAAAACAGGCTGACGGCTTGATTAGTGAGATTTTAAGGGAAATCTATGAGTGATTTAATTATTTATAACACTGATGACGGCAAAGCCAATGTTGCGTTATTAGTGATGGAAAACGAAGCGTGGCTTACACAAAGTCAGTTGGCAGAACTTTTTGACACCTCTGTACCAAATATAACCACCCACATAAAAAACATATTAAAAGACAAAGAGTTAGATGAAAATTCAGTTATTAAGGATTATTTAATAACTGCCCAAGACGGCAAAAACAACGCCAAGCAGATAGTGAAGATTTAAAAATATTAGAAAATTGGCAAAAAGAAATCAAACAGTTAAAAGATAAACGGTAGTTAAAGCTATGCACCCTATACAAGCGGTCAGATTTTAAGGATTTTTTGTAAATGAAACGATACGAGAGTTACAAGGATTCAGGTGTGGAATGGTTGGGGGAAGTTCCGAGTCATTGGGAGTTAAAACGCTTGAAACAATTATTTGTTGAAAAAAAACATAGGCAAAACCTGTCTCTTAATTGTGGAGCCATTAGTTTTGGTAAAGTTATTGAAAAAGCGGATGATAAAGTAACAGAGGCAACAAAACGTTCATATCAAGAGGTGTTAAAAGGCGAGTTTTTAATAAATCCTTTAAACTTAAATTATGACTTAATTAGTTTGAGAATTGCTTTATCAGAAATAGACGTTGTTGTAAGTGCTGGTTACATTGTTTTAAAAGAAAAACAAATAATTAATAAAAAATACTTTTCGTATTTATTACATAGATACGATGTTGCATATATGAAATTATTAGGTTCAGGTGTAAGACAAACGATTAACTATGGGCATATTTCAGACAGTATTTTGGTTATTCCCCCTATCTCCGAACAACAAAAAATCGCGCAATTCCTAGACGATAAAACGGCCAAAATCGATCAGGCGGTGGATTTGGCGGAAAAGCAGATTGCCCTGTTGAAAGAGCACAAGCAGATTCTGATTCAAAATGCCGTAACCCGTGGCTTAAACCCTGATGTGCCGTTAAAAGATTCCGGTGTGGAATGGATAGGGCAAGTACCGGAGCATTGGAGCGTAAAGAAAATCAAATATGTTACTTCTAAAATAGGTAGTGGAATTACCCCTTTAGGAGGTGGTTCAAATTATATTGATGGTGGCATACCATTATTACGCAGTCAAAATATACACTTTGATCGTATCGATTTAAATGATGTAGCAAGAATTTCTGAATTTACACATAATTCAATGAAAAATAGTAAGGTACGTAAAGGAGATGTTCTTTTAAATATTACGGGGGGATCTTTAGGACGTTGTTTTTATGTAGATTCAAATGAAGAAATGAATGTGAACCAACATGTTTGTATTATTCGTCCAAATAAAAAAATTAATACTATCTTTTTGAATATGCTATTAGCTTCAGAGATTGGACAAAAACAAATCTGGTTCTTTCAACAAGGCGGTGGGCGTGAGGGACTAAATTTTCAAGCAATCAAAAATTTTTATCTTCCGTTACCAGATTTAGAGGAACAACAAAAAATTGCTATTTACCTCGATAAACAAGCAGCCAAAATTGACCAAGCCATCGCATTAAAAACAGCCCATATTGAAAAGCTGAAAGAATATAAAAGCGTGTTGATTAACGATGTGGTAACTGGCAAGGTGCGGGTATCGGTGTGAAAAGTGCGGTCAAAAAATCCGATGGATTTTGAATATTGGCGCGACAACTTGAGCGTAATGAATAAATTTTAAAACATTCACAAAAGGGTGAAAAATGGTTTCAGGAACTAAGGAAAAAGATTTAGAAATTGCCATCGAAAAAGTCTTAACCGGCACTTGGCGTGAAAACATGGAAAACAAACTGGGCGAGCCGAAGGCGGAATACCTGCCGCGCCATCATGGTTTTGAGCTGGCATTTTCACAGGATTTTGATGCGCAGTTTGCGATGGACACGCGCCTGTTTTGGCAATTCCTGCAAACCAGCCAAGAGGCAGAACTTGCCCGTTTTAAACAGCTAAATCCAAACGATTGGCAACGTAAAATTCTAGAGCGGTTAGATCGCCAAATAAAGAAAAACGGTGTCTTGCACCTGCTGAAAAAAGGCTTGGATATTGATAGCGCCCATTTTGATTTGCTCTACCCCGTTCCGCTTGCCAGCAGCGGCGAAAAGGTCAAGCAGCGTTTTGAACAGAATCTGTTTAGCTGTATGCGCCAAGTGCCTTATTCTGCATCAAGCAATGAAACGGTGGATATGGTGCTGTTTGTCAATGGCTTGCCGATTATTACCCTTGAGCTGAAAAACCATTGGACGGGTCAGACGGCCATTGATGCCCAAAAACAATATCGCAACCGTGATTTAAGCCAAACGCTGTTTCATTTCGGGCGTTGTTTGGCGCATTTTGCCTTAGATACGGAAGAAGCTTATATGACCACCAAATTGGCGGGCCCAGCTACGTTTTTCTTGCCGTTTAATTTGGGCAACAACTGCGGTAAGGGCAATCCGCCGAATCCAAACAGACACCGCACGGCGTATTTATGGCAAGAGGTATTCAGCAAAGCCAGCCTTGCCAATATTATTCAGCATTTTATGCGTTTAGATGGTTCAACCAAAGATCCGCTGGAGAAACGCTCGCTCTTTTTCCCCCGCTATCATCAATTAGAGGTGGTGCGCCGTTTGATTGCTGATGTCAGTGAACAAGGCGTGGGCAAACGCTATCTGATTCAACACTCTGCCGGTTCGGGCAAATCTAATTCCATTACTTGGTTGGCGTATCAGTTGATTGAGGCTTATCCGCGCAATGAAAAGGCGGCAAACGGTAGAGAGGCAGACCGCCCGATTTTTGATTCGGTAATTGTCGTTACCGACCGTCGTTTGCTGGATAAGCAACTGCGCGACAATATCAAAGATTTTTCAGAAGTTAAAAATATTGTTGCGCCGGCGTTGAGTTCGGCAGAATTGCGCCAATCGCTTGAGCAGGGCAAAAAAATCATTATTACCACGATTCAGAAATTCCCGTTTATTGTGGATGGCATTGCTGACTTGGGAGACAAACAATTTGCGGTGATTATTGATGAGGCGCACAGCTCACAATCCGGTTCGGCACACGACAACATGAACCGAGCCATCGGCAAAACGGAAGACCTTGATGCCGAAGATGTGCAAGATTTGATTTTACAAGCCATGCAATCCCGCAAAATGCGCGGCAATGCGTCGTATTTTGCTTTCACCGCCACACCAAAAAACAGCACTTTGGAAAAATTTGGCGAGAAACAGGCGGATGGTAAATTTAAGCCGTTCCACCTTTATTCCATGAAACAGGCGATTGAAGAAGGCTTTATTTTGGATGTGATCGCGAATTACACCACTTATAAAAGTTTTTATGAGATCACCAAATCGATTGAAGATAATCCGGAGTTTGACAGTAAGAAGGCACAAAGCCGTCTGAAAGCTTATGTGGAGCGCTCTCAACAAACGATTGATACTAAAGCAGAGGTGATGCTGGATCATTTTATCCAGCAAATCTTTAACCGTAAAAAACTCAAAGGCAAAGCCAAGGGAATGGTGGTAACGCAAAATATTGAAACCGCCATCCGCTATTTTCAGGCGTTAAACCGATTGCTGGTTGAGCGAGGTAATCCATTTAAAATTGCGATTGCGTTTTCGGGCAGTAAAGTGGTTGATGGCGTTGAATACACTGAAGCGGAAATGAATGGGTTTGCGGAAAGTGAAACCAAAGATTATTTCGATCAAGATGAATATCGTTTGTTGGTGGTTGCCAATAAATATCTGACTGGTTTTGACCAGCCGAAATTGTGTGCGATGTATGTGGATAAGAAACTCTCCGGCGTACTTTGTGTGCAAGCTTTATCACGTTTAAATCGCAGTGCGAATAAGTTGGGTAAACGCACGGAAGATTTGTTTGTATTGGACTTTTTTAACAGCGTTGAAGATATTCAGCAAGCATTTGAGCCGTTTTATACTTCTACGTCGTTGTCGCAAGCAACCGATGTTAATGTCTTGCATGATTTGAAAGATCAGTTGGATGAAACCGGCGTGTATGAACAAGCGGAGGTCAACGACTTTACTGAAGGCTACTTTGCCAATAAAGACGCACAGCAATTAAGCAGTATCATTGATGTGGCGGTTCAACGTTTCGATCATGAGTTGGCGCTTGAGCCAACCCAAAAAGTCGATTTTAAAATCAAGGCAAAGCAGTTTTTAAAAATTTACGGGCAAATGGCCTCCATCATCAATTTTGAAAATATCGCTTGGGAGAAGCTTTATTGGTTCCTCAAATTCTTAGTACCAAAATTAAAAGTACAAGATCCGATGGATGAATTTGATGAAATTTTAGATGCTGTGGATTTAAGCTCTTACGGCTTGGCGCGCACTAAACTGAATTACAGCATTAAATTAGATGATGAAGAAACAGAGCTTGACCCACAAAATCCAAATCCACGCGGCACGCATGGTGAAGATAAAGAAAAAGATCCGATTGATGAAATTATTCGTGTATTTAACGAAAGATGGTTTCAAGATTGGAGCGCAACGCCGGATGAACAACGGGTAAAATTTATCAATATTACTGAACGCATTCGTAGCCATAAAGACTTTGAGCAGAAATATCAAAATAACCCGGATGTTCATACCCGTGAATTAGCTTTCCAAGCCATTTTGCGCGATGTGATGAGCGAACGCCATCGGGATGAACTAGAGCTATACAAACTTTTTGCGAAAGATGCCGCATTTAGAACCGCTTGGACGCAGAGTTTGCAACGAGCTTTAGCTAGGTAGAAAAAAAGGCCGTCTGAACGGTTGGGTTTCAGACGGCCTCGGTATCAGCGTAGGTTAAGCACCCTATCCGCTGTTTTATTTACATTTGGTTTTGGCCAAATTTACGGCGGCGGTCAGGCTTTTTTCGTTGACTTCGCCGGTGATGGTTTGTTTGTAGCCGCATTTCGGCGCTTCGACGACTGTGAAGGGCAATACGCCGACGTTGTTGCCGTGGGCTTTCATGAAGTTGCGGCTGTTGGCGCCGGTATAACGCCAAATCGGGTAGCTGACCGGCGTTTGTTTCAGGAACTTGCCGATGTTGTCAGTGGTATCCAGCGCGATGCCGACCATATCGACGCTGCCTTTTTTCTGTGCTTTGTACCATGCCGACATGGCGGGCATTTCTTTACGGCAGGGGCCGCACCAGGTTGCCCAAAGGTTGACCACGCGCACGGGGGCTTTGAGCGATTCCAGACTTTGCAGTTTGTTGTCCTGCCAACCTGCCGTTTCATCGGCGGCAAAGGCCGGCGCAGCGGTAAAAACGGTGGCGGACAGTAGAAGGGCGGTTAAGGCTTTCATGGTTGTATCCTTGAGGTTGCCAATCGAAATTGTGTTTATTGTAAAACGGTTTGGTGGGTATGCCTACCGATTCATATCAAGATATCAAGTAAAAAGTTTGAGTAAAAATCAGTTGCAGACGATAATAACTGCCATCATTGAATGATTTTGCAATAATACGGAGACTTTCATGCCGTCTGAATTCACACTTTATCACAACCCGCGTTGCAGCAAATCGCGTGCCGCGCTGGCTTTGCTCGAAGAAAAAGGCGTTGCTGCCGACGTGGTCAAATATCTGGATACTGCGCCTGATTTGGCGACTTTGCAGGATATGTTTGCCAAACTTGGTATCGAATCGGTGCGCGGCATGATGCGCACGAAAGACGATTTGTACAAAGAATTGGGTTTGGACAATCCCGATTTGGACAATGCCGCCCTGCTTCAGGCAATCGCCGAACACCCCGCCCTGCTCGAGCGTCCCGTTTTGGTAACGCCTACGCGCGCAGCCATCGGCCGTCCGTTGGAAAACATTGCCGCCCTACTCGGCTGATGGGGTTGGATAAGGCCGTCTGAAGATGATTTCCCTGCTTAAAAGCCGCAATGGCCTGCGATATTACCTGTTTCGCGGCCTTGCTTTGAGCGTTTTGCTGGTGTGCGGTATTTTTTTGAGCGGCACATGGCAGATTTACCGGACAGGTTTGCAAACCTTGCCGAAGGACGCTCATGCCGATGCGGCGGTGGTGTTGGGTGCGGCGGCGTGGGACAAACGCCCGTCGCCGGTATTCCGTGAGCGCATCAACCACGCCATTACGCTCTACCAAAGCCATCGGGTCGGCAAAATCATTTTTACCGGCGGTACGCCCAAAAAAGGATTCATGACCGAAGCCGAAGTGGGGCGCCGATACGCGCTCAAGCAGGGCATACCGGCGCACAATATCCTGTTTGAAAACACGTCGCGCAACACTTACGAAAACCTACGCAATATCGTCCCCATCATGCACGCCAACGGAGTCGGCAGCATTATCGTTGTCAGCGACCCGTATCATTTGGCGCGCGCCGAAGAAATGGCCGCCGATTTGGGCTTGTCAGACGCGCAGTTCTCCGCCACCCCGACCACGCGCTTTGACGAGCGCAGCAAGAAAGCCAAGTTTCTGATGCAGGAGAGCTATTCATTGTTTCTCTACCGTATCGGCAAATGGAGCGATGCAGTTTGGAATTGGATAGGTGCTTGAGCTTTCGGTAATCCATGTAAAAGGCCGTCTGAATCCTTTTAGGTTTCAGACGGCCTAAATGTATGCTTACTTATTGATATTGATTTGCAGCTACACTGCCAAATAAGACTACAGCCAGTACCAGATAAATTACCATTACGATGGCAAACAGAATCAAGGCAGCCTTGAAATAATTGGCTTTATTCGGATTGGTGTTTGAGCTGAATGCCCATACAAGCATCATAACTATATTGACCAGCGGAATCATCAAAATCAAGTTTGTTATCAACCATTCTTTGACGCTTACAATCGGAGCCTGTTGATGGCCGATTTGGTTTTGTTCAGTCATATCTTGTCCAATACATTAAATAAAAAGAATAATAATTATACATAATAAAGCCTTATTAGTATAGCATACATATTCAGACGGCCTGAACCTATGATTTTTGCAGCCGCTATTTCAATCGGATGTAAAACGTACCGTCCGGCACGACGGGCAGGTATTTGCGGTAGAAGTCCAGATAGGTCTTGTTTGGGTCTATGTTGGCAAACTGTTGCGGATACAGGGTTTTGGCGATAAATTGCGCGCTGGCCAAATCGGTGAGCGAGCGGGAGGCGGTGTGGTAGATGCCGTAAACGCGTTTGTTTTTGACGGCAGGAATGTCTGCCCAGCCTTTGCGGTTGACAAATCCGGCCAGGCGGCGTTGCGCATCGGCCTGGCTGATGCCTATGCCCATCGCCATAATGCCAGGCTTGTCTTTATGGCCGTTTTCCGTCCCCGAAATGACGATGACGTCGGGTTTGGCCGTCAGGAATTTTTCAGGGTTTATCGGTCCCCAGTTTTTAACGTAAGGCGCGGCGATATTGTTGCCGCCTGCTGTGTCGGCAATCGCGCCCCACATATCTTTGCCGAAGGTGTAGCTGTATTCGGACGGGCCTTTGTCGCCGAACTCGATATAGATTTTCGGTTTGGACTGCTTGGCACGCGCGACGCGTTTTTGGATGTCGGCAATGCCTCGGGCGTATTCGGCGGCAATTTTTTGGGCGCGCGCCTGCGTACCGTTGAGTTCGCCGAAAATTTCCGCACTGCGCGTGTGCCGCGCGACGGTTTCGGCGTTGAAATCGACCACGACGACGGGTATGCCTGCCGCTTTAATGCGCGGCAGATGGGTGGCGATGGCCTTATACTGCCAGTCGGCCAGAATCAATACGTCCGGCTTGAGCGCGAGCGTTTTCTCCAGTGAAAACGTGCCGGTGCTGATGTTGCCGATGTCCGCAATGTTTTGCAGCGTAGGCAGCTTCTGTTTGAACATCGCCCAGCTGCCGGGATTGAATTTCTCCCAAAACTCACGCGAAATGCCGATGACGTTTTTAAATTTGTCCGCGCCCGTTACCGCGATATAGTCGGGATAGTAAAACGCCAAAACCGCGCGTTTGACAGGGACATCGACTTTGACTTCGCGTCCCAATACGTCTTTGATAGTTTTGATTTCGGCTTGGGCAAAAAGGGGCAGGAGGGCGAGGGCGGTAAATAAAGCGCGTTTGTTCATAAGCGGATACTTTCAAAGAAATAATTATCATTTGTCTTGTTTTCAGGAGAAAAGTTCCCAGATGGTCCTTCTGCGCTGACATTATTTTCAGACGGCCGTACATTGTTTAAACCTTGCCGAAAAAGTAAAATACCTGTTTTCAAAGACTTTGGAGCCATCATGACCGTCAAAACCCGTTTCGCCCCCAGCCCCACCGGCTACCTGCACATCGGCGGCGTACGCACCGCCTTGTTTTCATGGGCGTTTGCCCGCCATCATAAAGGCGAGTTCCTATTGCGTATCGAAGACACCGACTTGGCGCGCTCTACTGCCGAATCCGTCAACATCATCCTCGACGGCATGAAATGGGTCGGCCTGAACTACGACAACGCCGACAACGTCGTGTACCAAACCCGCCGTTTCGACCGCTATAAAGAAGTCATCGCCGAACTTTTAGAAAAAGGCCATGCCTACTACTGCTATTGCAGCAAAGAAGAGCTGGAAGCCATGCGGGAGAAAGCAGAAAAAGAAGGCACGGCGACGTACGATCGCCGTTGGCGTCCGGAAGAAGGCAAAACTCTGCCCGAAATCCCTGCCGACGTGCAACCCGTCGTCCGCTTCAAAACGCCTTTGGACGGCGTGACTAAATGGACGGACTTGGTCAAAGGCGAAATCTCTATCCCCAATGAAGCACTTGACGACCTGATTATCGCCCGCGCCGACGGCACGCCGACCTACAACTTCTGCGTTGTCGTGGACGACTACGACATGGGCATTACCCACGTTATCCGTGGTGACGACCATGTGAACAATACCCCGAAACAAATCAACATATTAAAAGCCATTGGCGCCACCCTGCCTGAATACGGCCACCTGCCGATGATTCTTAACGAACAAGGCAAAAAAATCTCCAAACGCAGCGGTGATACCGTTGCTATTACCGATTTCGGCGCAATGGGTATCCTGCCCGAAGCCATGCTCAACTATCTGGCACGCTTGGGCTGGGCACACGGCGACGACGAGTTCTTCACGATGGAACAATTCATCGAATGGTTTGATTTGAAAGATGTTTCCCCATCTCCAAGCCGCATGGACTTGAAGAAACTCTACTGGATTAACGGCGAACACATCAAAATCACCGCCAACGAAAAACTGGCCGAAATGGTGAAACCGCGCCTCGCCCTGCGCGATATCCACGAAACAAGCAAGCCTGCTTTGGAAGACGTGTTGGCATTGGTCAAAGACCGCGCCCAAGACCTGAACACGCTTGCCGACGAGTGCCTCTACTTCTACGTCAAACAAACCCCTGCCGAAGCGGACGTGCAGAAACACTGGGACGACGAAGCTGCCGCCCGTATGCTGCGCTTTGCCGAACGCCTCGAAGGGCTGGAAGACTGGAACGCCGAAGCCATCCACGACCTCTTCAAACCTTTCTGCGACGAAGAAGGCATCAAAATGGGCAAACTCGGTATGCCCCTGCGCCTCGCTGTCTGCGGTACGGCAAAAACCCCAAGCGTCGATGCCGTATTGGCATTAATCGGCAAAGAAGAAGTGTTGAAACGGATCCGTTCGTAAGGCATGAATGATAAAAGGCCGTCTGAAAACTGGGAATGCCAAGTTTTCAGACGGCCTTTTTATTTTGAACAGGATTTATTTATTCTTCTTCGTTCGGTTTGTTTTTATCTTTTTTGCGCCATAGGCCTTTAAACAATGCACCTGCTGCAACAGCACCGAAAATAATCAGTTTGCCGAATTTAGCCAGTAATGCGCCGGCCAAAGCTAATAATCCCAGTTTTTTTGCAGCGATACCGCCAACCAAGGCAGCCAGTCCATATTCGGCCACTTTGTCGGTTGCCGCATTGAAATCGCTATAACGCTTGCCCTCGTTGAATTCGATATTGCCCAACAATTCTTGCACAATAGGTTTGTATTGATCTATGCTTTTCAAATCGGTGATCATAGTCAATTCAATATAGCCTTCGCGTCCCAGCTGGAAAGTATTGTAGTTGATGGCAGGATTGGGATCGGGTTCGTTTTTATTCAAAACGTCAATCGACCAAATCAGACGATGGGTCTTTGCATCATATTGCGGTTTTTCTACCCAGCCGCGTGTTTCCAATTCCGGCAGGTTGCGGGAGGCACGCTCTTTATTTTGTTCCTCGGTGCCTTCTTTCAGCTGCTCGAGCATGGCCTCAACATCCCATTCTTTGGCATCATCGTCTTTGATATAGCCGGAATCGGTAAAGGTTAGGTCTACCATCCAATTAGTATCACCGTCCTCGTTTTCCGCCTCGGGGAGAATTAAGCCGTAGCGGTTGGGATCTGTGGCGTTGCCTGCTTCCCTCATCATGGCGTTGGCGCGATTTTTTTTCACAAAGATCATTTTTGCAGGCAGTTTCAGTTTGGCCTGATTGCCCAAATCAACGGTTGCCGGGCCTTGGACGATCTCGTCATCAACGTAGTTCGCGATAGAATCTGAGGCTTGTTGCGCTTCTTGCCCGGATACCTCGACGGCAGAGGCGGTATCAGCGTTGGCTGCAGAAGCCGGCAGGGTTTGGATAGATAGTAGGGCTGCCAAAACGGCATAGGCGAGACGGTTGCTTTTCATCATAGGGTTCTCATGGAAGAAGAATTAAAAAAGATGCAGACAGCCGCAACACCATATGCTCCGGCATGACTAAAGGGTAAATTTTACAATAAATAAATCATATTTACATATTTAAATATGACTGTAATTTAAAAAATACAGGAAAGCTTTTTGACGAGAGGCAGAGCAATCGTTGTGAAATTCAAAAAGGCCGTCTGAAAATTTTTCAGACGGCCTTTTCTAATAAAACCAGAAAATAATGGAATAAGGCGGAGAATATGAGAAAATAATAGCCGCCTGCCTGTCACAACAGTTGATTGAATTAACTTTTATCGGCAGCCTGAATGTCCGGATTGGATAAAATAAACCATCAAGAACAAAGACCAACAAGCATATTATGTAAACTTGGCGGCTGAAAAACCGGCTCTGCGCTTTACTTTACCAATCAAACAACTTTAAAGGAAAACCCATGAAAAAAACCTTACTTACCCTGATGATGCTATCTGCCGCCGCCGCGTATGCCGGTGAGGCGGAAGACCGTTTGCTGTCCGTCCAATCGGTTTACCGTGCCGCTTTGCATGAGCAAAACAGCAACGACAGCAAAATCATTTCCCTGCAAAGTGATTTGGAAAGCGCGCAGCGCCGTTTGCAGGCGGCTCAATCCGATATTGACCGTTTGAAAGGCGAAATTCAGACGGCTTTGGCTCAGAAAGAGCAGCAAAATGCCAAGCTGCAACAAGCCGGCCAAATGTTGGACGCGGCTTGGAATGCCGTTTACGGCGTAGGCGGCAGCAAGGCGAAGTAATAATTTAGACATTGTATTATTTGCGTTTTACGCTTCTTTTATCATCTTTATAAGGAAACCTCATGTCCCTACCTCCCTGCCCGAAATGCCACTCCGAATACACTTACGAAGACGGCGCTCAATACGTTTGCCCTGAGTGCGCCCATGAGTGGAACGAGGCCGATGCTGCCGCTACCGGCGATGATGCCTTGGAAGTCAAAGATGCTAACGGCGCAGTCTTGCAAGATGGCGATACGGTTGTCTTGATTAAAGATCTGAAAGTCAAAGGCAGCTCTATGGTCATCAAGCAAGGCACCAAAGTCAAAGGCATCCGCCTGCAAGAGGGCGACCACAATATCGGTTGCAAAATCGATGGCAGCGCGATGAACTTGAAATCTGAGTTCGTCAAAAAAGCCTAAAGATTTTATTTTTATCTAAAAATAAATATCCTGCTCAGATTATTGAAGCCTACAAGAAAGGCGGAAATTCTGCTTTAGATGGTGATTATACTGTCTTTGGTCAAGTCATAAATGGCATGGATATTGTGGGTAAGATTATCGAGAGCCAAACTGGTAAAAACACCAAACCCAAAAACGAGATTAAAATTGAAAAGATCGAAGTTATCAAAGATTACGACTTCAATAAATAATTTTCAGTTTAAATAAGAAAGGAAAGTAATACATATGATTATCTGGGGCTATAAAGGCTATCAAAAAGAACTAGGACATACTCAGTCTGTTATCCAATGCGGAAACTGTCAACAAACCGCTCCTTGGGAAATTATTGAGACGGGTCGAAAATTTTCCCTCTACTGGATTCCTCTTATTCCTTATGGAAAAAAATATTACGTCCTATGCCCAGTTTGCCAACGCGGTAAAGAAATTGAAAAACAAGAAATTAATGAATATTTAAATTATTAAGATTAAAAAGAGGCTGGTCATGAAATTACATGCCTCTTACTCTTGTATTTAAAAAACAAAACATTCTTTCGGAAGGTTAACCTGAAAGGCCGTCTGAAAAAGCGGCGGCAAAATGTTCCGCACATACGCGGGTGTAAAACCGTTAAAATAACGCTTTCCCCTATTCTACGGAACCATTATGCCTCAGTCGACCGCCAAACAGATTTTGCACGAAGTATTCGGTTATCCCGAATTTCGTGGCAAGCAGGAGGCTATCGTCAATGCTTTGGCCGGTGGCGAGAGTTTGATGGTGCTGATGCCGACGGGCGGGGGCAAGTCTTTGTGTTACCAGATTCCGGCGCTGATGCGCGAAGGCGTGGCGGTTGTCGTATCGCCGCTGATTGCGCTGATGAACGACCAAGTGGCCAGCCTGCATGTGGCCGGGATTGAAGCGGCGGCAGTCAACAGCAGCACATCGGCAGATGAGGCGCGCGAGATTGCCGACAAGCTTGCCCAAGGCCGTCTGAAACTGCTTTATGTCGCGCCGGAACGCTTGGTTACCGACCGCTTTTTACGTTTTCTCGACCAACAAACCGTCAGCCTGTTTGCCATTGATGAGGCGCATTGCGTCAGCCAATGGGGACACGATTTCCGCCCTGAATATCAACAGCTCGGCATGCTTGCCGAGCGCTATCCGAACATCCCGCGCATCGCCCTGACCGCTACCGCCGATGCGGCCACGCGCGCCGACATCAAGCATTATCTGCACTTGGACAATGCGCCCGAATTTATCTCCAGCTTTGACCGCCCGAATATTTATTATCAGGTTATCGAGAAAAACAATGGCAAAAAACAATTGCTGGATTTCATCCGCAAGCAGATGCATGGGCAAAGCGGCATTGTGTATTGCCTAAGCCGTAAAAAAGTCGAGGATGTGGCGCAGTTTTTGTGTGAAAACGGCTTGGAGGCGATTCCGTATCATGCCGGTTTGAGCATGGACGTGCGCGAGGAAAACCAACGCCGCTTTACGCATGAAGACAATATTATTGTGGTGGCGACCGTGGCGTTCGGCATGGGCATAGACAAACCCGACGTGCGCTTTGTCGCCCATCTCGATATGCCCCAGAGTGTCGAACATTTCTATCAGGAATCGGGGCGCGCCGGCCGGGACGGGCTGCCTGCCGTGAGCTGGCTGTGTTACGGCTTGAACGATTGGGTGTTGCTGCGCGAACGGATTGCCGAAGGCAACAGCGACGAGGTGCAAAAGCAAATCGAAATGCAAAAACTTGATGCCATGCTTTCCGTCTGCGAAACTGCCGCCTGCCGCCGCGTACTGCTGCTCAAACATTTCGGCGAAGAATCCGAACCCTGCGGCCATTGCGACAACTGCCTGCATCCGCCCGTACGGTTTGACGGTACGGTGTTGGTGCAAAAATTACTCAGCTGCGTGTACCGCGCCGGACAACGTTTTGCCGCCGGTTACATCACCAACCTTTTGCGCGGCAAAAGCGATGACTGGATACAGCGCAACGGCCATGACAAGTTATCCACATTCGGCATCGGCAGCGAACAGACCGACAAGGAATGGCGCAGCGTCATCCGCCAGTGCATCAGCCTGGGCTATCTCACCGTCAATGTCGAGCAACATCAAGCCCTACAGCTGACCGAAGCGGCAAAAAAAGTCCTCAAGGGCGAAACCGAAGTCATGCTGCGTCCCCTGCGCCGCGAAAAAACGGCCACCCAAAAGCCGAAAGACGATTGGTTACGCACCGAGCGCGAAGAGCGTTTGTGGCAGGCATTGCGCCAATGGCGGCAACAACGCGCCCGGGCAGAGGAAGTGCCTGCCTATGTGGTTTGCGGCGACAAAACCTTGCGCGATATTGTCGAAAAAATGCCCAGAAGTTTGGAAGATTTACATCAAATCTACGGCTTGGGCGAGGCGAAAATCAATAAATTCGGTTTGGAGATACTCGACGTTTGCGAAACGGCCGAAGCCGGTACGGTTTCCACAGACAGCGCACAAGTTATCCACAATTTGGACGAGCGTGAACAGGCCTTAAAACAGGCTTTGGAAACTTGGCGCGAGCAGCAGGCAAGTACCGATCAAGTAACGCTTGGGACGGTATTCTCCAACGAAAGCATGGACGACTTGCTGACCAATACGCCTGCCGAACCCATCGACCTTTTGGGCGTGTATAAACTCGGCGAAAAACGCATCGAGCAATACGGAGAGGGCATTTTAAACATCTGCCGCCCGTTTTCAGACGGCCTGAGCGAAGAGGATAAACGCAAACGCCGATTGATGCGCCGTCTGCTTCAGTGGAACATCGATACTGCCCGCCATGAAGGCCTCGAAGCCTATCAGATATGCAGCAAAGTTACCCTGCGCGTGATTGCCGCCCGACGGCCGCAAGATTTGGCGGAGTTGGCGGAAATCCACGGCATGAATGAGGAGAAAACCGACAAATACGGCGCAGAAATTGTCGAATTGTGCAAACAAGCGGATTGATTGACCGTGTTTTATCGTTAAAGGCCGTCTGAAACCCAATCAAGTATGGTGTTTCAGACGGCCTTTTTGAATTTTTAATCTTTATAAAACAATAAATAAGAAAATATTTGTATTGAATGTGTCAGTTTTTTGAGGCCATCACGTCTAAACAGGCATGAAATATGGGTGGTGCCGATTGATTTTTCGTCCCATCCCATTCAACACACATCGATAAGGAAAATAAATGAACACCTCATCCAACCCCTCTTGGCAGGCCGCTTTCGGCTTGTTGACGCTCAGGCTTTTTGCCGCGTATGAATTTCTTGAGTCCGGCTTGGAAAAATGGAACGGGGAAAACTGGTTTGCAGATATCAACAGCCAATTTCCCTTTCCGTTCAATTTGTTGCCGGATACGGTCAACTGGAATTTGGCCATGTGGGCGGAACTGGTTTTGCCTGCGCTGCTCATCGTCGGCTTGGCAACGCGGCTGTCCGCGCTGGGATTGATGGTCGTGACGGCTGTCGCATGGTCTGCGGTACATGCCGGCTTGGGGTACAATGTGTGCGACAACGGTTATAAAATGGCACTGATTTATTTGGTGGTTTTATTTCCTGTCCTATTGCAGGGCGCAGGCCGTCTGTCTTTGGATGCCCTGCTGAAGAAACGCTGTTGTCGCATCAAGCATTTTCTTTAAGGATTAACGGTCGCGGGCCGACTTTAAATGCCCGATATTATCCCTTGATTTATTTAAACTCGTATTTTAAAAAGGAAGTTAAAATGAAAAAAAATGTAGCTGCTGCTTTGGCCGGTGCGCTGTCCCTGTCTCTGGCTGCCGGCGTTGTTGCCGCTGATAAACCGTTAAGCAGCAAAGCAGGTGTTCAGAAATCTGCTCAAGGCTCTTGCGGTGCGGTTAAAGCCGGTGAAGGTTCATGCGGTGCAAGCGCTGTTTCTAAAGCAAGCGAAGGCAAATGTGGCGAAGGCAAATGCGGTTCAACCGTGGAAAAAACTCACGCTAAAAAAGGCAAAGCATCTAAAGCCAAAGCTGCCAAAGTAGTAGAAGGCAAATGCGGCGAAGGTAAATGCGGTTCTAAATAATCCTGCAACATACCTTTAACAAAGTCGCATTTTACAAACGAAAATGCGACTTTGTCGTTCATACGGCACCATAACAGGACATCACCATGATTCAATACGCAGGCTTGGGCTACCGCCGCGACTTGGCGGAAGACTTCCTCTCGCTTTCAGACGACAGCCCGATACGCTTTATCGAAGCCGCCCCCGAAAACTGGCTGAAAATGGGCGGCAGGGCGCGCAAACAGTTTGACCGCGTGGCGGAACGGCTGCCGCTGGCGTTGCACGGATTATCCATGTCATTGGGCGGACAAGCCCCGCTGGATACCGCCTTGATAGACGGAATCAAAGAAATGATGCGCCGTTATGACTGCACGTTTTTCTCTGACCATTTGAGCTACTGCCACGACGGCGGTCATCTTTACGATTTGTTGCCGCTGCCTTTCACTGATGAGATGGTGAAACATACCGCGCGGCGTATCCGCGAAGTGCAGGATCGGTTGGGCTGCCGTATTGCCGTGGAAAACACCTCCTACTACCTGCATTCTCCGCTTGCCGAGATGAACGAGGTTGAGTTCCTCAATGCCGTTGCCCGTGAAGCCGACTGCGGTATTCATTTGGATGTGAACAATATTTACGTCAACGCCGTCAATCACGGCCTGTTGTCGCCTGAAGCCTTTTTAGAAAATGTGGACGCAGGGCGCGTGTGCTATATCCATATTGCCGGGCATGACGTCGAAACGCCGGAATTGTTGATTGATACGCATGGCGCGGCGGTATTGCCGACCGTTTGGGATTTACTCGAACTGGCCTATGCCAAACTGCCGACCATCCCGCCCACCCTGTTGGAACGCGATTTCAATTTCCCGCCTTTTGCTGAACTCGAAGCCGAAGTCGCTAAAATCGCCGACTATCAAATGCGTGCCGGAAAGGAATACCGCCGTGCAGCCTGAAACCTCCGCCCAATACCAACACCGCTTTGCCCAAGCCATACGCGAAGGCAAAGCTGCAGACGGATTGCCGCAAGAGCGCCTGAATGTCTATATCCGCCTGATACGCAACAATATTCACAGCTTTATCGACCGCTGCTATACCGAAACGCTGCAATACTTTGACAGCGAAGAATGGGGCCGTCTGAAAGAAGGTTTCATCCGCGACGCACGCGCTCAAACGCCCTATTTTCAAGAAATCCCCGGCGAGTTCCTCCAATATTGCCAAAGCCTGCCGCTTTCAGACGACCTCTTGGCATTGATGGACTTTGAACACACCCAGCTGCTCGCCGAAACCGCGCAAACCGACAGCCAAGCAGTCCATACAGATTCAGACGATTTAACCTACACCCTTTCTCCCGCCGCCTTTGTGCGCCGTTATCAGTATGATGTGATGGACGAATTGCAGGAGGCGGAAACTGCTGTTTTGGTGTGGCGCGATAAGGAAGACGACGTGATGTATCAAACGCTTGATGGATTCGGCGCATTATTGCTGGAAACACTGGCAGAAATGCCCGCTTCCCTAAACGGCCTGCAAACCATGCTGGCAGAGTTCATGCCGTCTGAAAACACTTGGCAGGACGCATTAAGGCAAAAATGGACGGAATGGTTGGAACAGGGCATTTTGATTGCGGCATAAACCAAGGCCGTCTGAAACGGGCGCAGTCGGTTTCGGCGAAACAAAAATACTACTGAAATCGTTTATAGATTCAATCGCATACTCTTGCCGTATCAGCGTAAAATCAGAAGCATATTGATCATTCCTTTCATACTGATACATTATGGCTCTACCCGAACTGACCGATGCCGAGCTTGCCGAATCCCGCAAGTTGCTGCTGCGCTTTGCCCAGATCCAGCTGCCCGACCGCCCCGATTTGGCGGAAGACCTCGTACAGGAAACCATGCTTTCCGCCTACCGTGCGGCCGAGGGTTTCAAAGGCGACGCCCAAGTGAGCAGCTGGCTGTTTGCAATCTTAAAAAACAAAATTACCGACTGCCTGCGCCAAATCGGACGGCAACGCCAAGTTTTCGTCACGCGCGACGAAGAAGCTTTGGATGAATCCTTTGAAGGACATTTTGCCGCCGACGGGCATTGGACGGACGAAGGACAGCCTCAGGGTTGGGACTCGCCCGAAGCCAGTTTGAACAATAAAGAGTTCTACCAAGTTTTGCAGACCTGCCTCTACCATCTGCCGGAAAATACCGCCCGTGTGTTTACCATGAAAGAGATTCTCGGCTTTTCAAGCGATGAAATCCGCGAACAATGCGGCATCAGCCATGCCAACTACCACACCATCATGCACCGCGCGCGCGAAACCTTGCGCCAGTGCCTGCAAATCAAATGGTTCTCCCATGCCTGACAGGAAAATGCCATGAAAAAATGCCGCAAAATGACCGATCTGATTTCCAAACAGCAAGACCAAGTACGTCTCAGTCTTTTTAACCGCATTGCCCTTGCCGTCCACCTGTCGCTCTGCCCCCGTTGCCGCGAATATAAGAAACAGCTCGAATTAATCAGCAACGCCATGCACAAGATGTTTCGATGATTAAAAAAAGGCCGTCTGAAACCTACCCCTGTCAGTTTCAGACGGCCTTTTTGTATCTGCTTATTTATCGCTAATCTTGAATAAGATATGGTTTACAGCTCACTTTTTTAGCAGTATCTGTTTTCAAACTTGCGCCGTTAGCCTTTGCCTTTTGAGGCATGGCTGCGGATTTTGATACGGCAGAACAAGATAAAGGCCGTCTGAAAGATGAATTTCAGACGGCCTTTTTCACGGCTTTTAGTGTTGTTCTTCCGGCTCGGGTTCGTCTTTGCCGAACCAGTTGTCAAAGCGGATGGTGTATTTCAACTCGCCGCCGGAGGAGCGCGTGCCGATGCGGGCAACGGCTTGGATGGCGCGGGTCAGTTGGTACACGAGTTTGACGGATTGTTCGGCGCTGGAAATGCCGTATTCGTAACCTGCGTAGAGGTTGTTGGTGAGCTGTTTGCCGACGGTCAGGACTTGTTCGGCAGGGTTGAGCTCGCCGGTTTGGGCATTGCGGCTGCGTTTGCTGGTAAAGCCCAAATCATCCACAAGGCCGATGCGGTCGTTGACTTGGCCGGCAAGCAGCGCGCTGGCGGCAGCAGAGAGCGTGGCGTTGTCGCCGTCGCTGCCGCTGCTGGCACGGTTGAGGATGAGCCAGGAGAGTTTGTCTTTTTCACTCATGGCTTCTTTGGCAACCAAGGTCACGCGCGGATTGTTGAGGCTGCCGAGGACTTCGACGCCCGCGCCGACTGGGGAGAGGCGGCGTTCGGCACGGATGTTGAGGTTTGGATTAGTCAGCGGGCCGACAAAGGAAACCGATCCTTTGGTGATGTCGAGGTCTTGGCCGTAGGCTTTGTAGCGGCCTTTGACAACGCGCACGGTACCAACGCCTTGTACGGCTTCGCTCGGACGGGACGTGATGGCCAGTTTGCCGCCGATGGTAACGTCTGCGCCGTAGCCGACAAAACGGACATTGTCGTTGATATTCAAGACAAGGTTCATATTAATCGGCGTGGTGGCCGTTGCTTCTTTTGGGGTTTCGCCCAATACAACCACATCATCGTCGAGGGTCGGCATGGAGGATTTTTGCGAACCGAACATACCGTAGTCGGTATTGAGCGTGCCGTTGAGCGATACGCCTTTTCCCGGATTGTAGAGGACTTTGGCCGCGCCGGAGAGCTGCAGTCGGCGGTTTGGACGCGAGAGGGTGCGGTATTTGTCGAAGACGATGTCCACGTCGACATCGGGGTTGGCGTTGGCAAGGTTGACCGCGCCTTTGAGCTCAATCGTGCCGCCACGGTGGAATTTGAGGCTGTCGATGACCCATTTTTGACCTTGCAGGCGTGAACGCAATACGCCGTTGTCGAGAATCAGGCCTTGGGTTTGATGGCGGTAATAGAGGTTGTCGCCGTTAATCAGGCCGCTCAGTTGCGGATCGTTCAGACGGCCTGCCAAGTTGATGGCGGCGTTCAGACGGCCTTTGAGGGTTTGGCCGACGGGCAGGAAGTTGCGGAAGACTTCGAGGTTGGCAACGTTCAGGTTAAGCTTGCCGCTCATAGGGGCGGTATCGAAGCTGGTGCCTTGACCGATGTTGACAGTACCGTTGGCACGGCCGTAATTGGTTTGGAGGTCGAGGTTGCTGTTGACGGTGGGCGAACCGAGTCGGCCGCCGATGGTGGCGGTCGCGTTCAGACGACCTGCAATGCCTTGGGCTGTCGCCGGCATAAAGGATTTGAGCGAGCCTAAATCGGGAACGCTGATATTGACTTTGCCGCTGACAGGGGCGTTGTTGATGTTGTTGCCGAACTGCTGGGCGATGCCGAGCGTGCCGTCAACTTTGCCGAAGCGGGTATTGCCTTCCAGCGTGCTGTCGATGCGGCCGTTTTGGAAACGGGTACGCAGGGCGAGTGCGGAAAGCCCCAAAGGCTGTTTGTTTTTCGGGTCTTTGTTCGGCAAGATGATGTCGCCGCTTTGACGGTTGATGTTGAGGAAGCCGCGCGCGTTTTGACTGTACGCCAAATCCCAGTCGCCGCCCAAGACGAGGTTGTGTTCGATGGGCGGAGTGTAGAAGTTGTGCAATTCGGTAATGTGCAGATTTTGTGCGCTGCCTTTACTGGTAATGCCGGCTTTTTTGTCCCAAACGAAATTTTGCAGGTTGAGGCTGCCGCCCATAGCCGCCCAGCGTGCGCTGCTGAGGGAAACGCGTTCGCTGCCGGCTTCGAGATTGAGGCGGTTTTGCAGTTTGAGGTTGAACGCGCCGCTGATGTCGAGCGTGTCGACCGTGCCTTTCCATTGGGTTTGGTCTTTGTTGAGGCCGCCGGTGGCGTCGAGGTCGAGCTTATAGCGTTTGTTGTCCACAGCCATGCTGCTGTTGCCGCGGATGTGGTGGTGTGAGCCTGTGCCGCTGATGAGCAGGTTGACGTTGTCAATCATGGCCGCGCCGCCGGATACAGCGATGTGTTCGCCTTTAATATCGGCACTCAACGGACGGTTGGTGTCGGGCGAACCTTTGAGCTTGAAGTCGAGGGTGCGGATGTTGACGGCATCGGCGACTTTGAAGTTGCGCGCTTCGCCGTTCAAATCGGCTTCAAGGGTTTTGAGGCCGTCTGAAAAACTGCCGGAGATGTAGCCGCGCGCGTTGAGCAGGCCGCTCAAGCCGAAGCCGAAACGCGACAAATCGGGGGCGGTAATATTGAGGTTGAGGCGGTCGCCTTTTTTGCCGAAGCTGCCGTTGGTTTTGACGATGTTGCTGCCGAGGGTCAGGTCGGTCAGGGCGCGCGAGAGGTGTTTGTTTTCATAGGCGACGTCGGCTTTGCCGCTGAGCGGAACGCCGTTGAGCGTACTCGGTGCGAACTGCATTTTGCCGGCGAATTTCTCTTGCGCCAGTATGCCGGTCAAGTTGATGTTGCCGTTGACGCTGCCTTGCGGAAGCTGCGGATCGATGCGCGCAGGGTTGAAGGCTTTGCTGACGATGTCCAGTTGCAGTTTGCGGTCTTTGAAGAGTTCGAGCGAGCCTTTGGCGTTGAGTTCGCCACCGTTTTGCGGAATCAGGCGGACTTTGTCGAGCTTGAGCGTGCGCTGGCCGAGCTGTTTGTCGGTTTGGAAAAACAGCATGCCGTCTGTACGCGCAAATCCGCTGTCGAGATTCCAGTTGACGACGGGGGAGGAGGTTTCGCCTTTGACGTCGATACTGCCGTTCAGACGGCCTGCGATGTTTTGACGGACGAAGTCGTCTGCGCCGGTATTGTTGATGCCCAGTGCGAGTTTGAGCTGGTCTTGGGCGGTATCGATTGAGCCGGATACATCGATGCTGCCGTCTTTGAGCAGATCTACACCGATGTCTTCAATCATGACCGTGCCTTTATCGTCGACGATGAATTCGCCGAGGATGCGTTTGACGGGGATATGATTTTCATCGGCAAAACCGGCTTGGTCGTTTTCCAAGTCAATCGAGCCTTCCAACGCAACGCCGTCGGTAAACGACGGAATGGTGGTGGCGTCGAAATTTAGGCGCGCTTTGGGCAGGCTGGGCAGGAAGGCCTGCGGATTGATGTTGGAACCTTTAATCAGGATTTCGCCGACGGTTTCATTGAGGCTGTCGGCGAATGGGTGAATGGTGGATTTTGCCGACAAATGAACGTTGTCGCTATCGAGCAGCAAGTCGGTGGATACGTCTTGCAGGCTGCCCCACAGGCGCACCGTACCATGTAGGGTTTCGCCCTCAAGCTGGCCTTTGGTATAGATGGCGGTATTGAGGACGTAGGGTTTGTTCAAACCGAGCACCACCGCGCCTGTCGAGCTGCTCCATGGCGTATCGGCGGTTTTGATGTGGAGGCGGTGTTCTTTTTTGTCGTAATGATAGGCTGCGTGCAGATGGTCGAGATAGACGGTCTGCTTGTCAAAACGCTTGCCCACGCTGATTTTGCCGGTTTCCAAACGGTCGAGATAGGCGGTAACGGGCAGGTCTATGCTGTCGGGCAGGCCTTTTGAAGGCTCTTCTTCTTTGGGCGGCGTGCGTTTGGTCACGATGGCGATGTCGCCGGCCACGACTTCAGTAATGTGCAAGGAAGGACGGGTTAGTTCGGACGGTTTCCAATCAAAGCGGAAGCTGCTGATTTTGATGTCCGCACCCTCTGTTTCAATCAACCATTTGTCGCCTTCAAAACCTTCAATCAGCGTGCCTTTCAGCGTATCCGAAGAGATTTTGACGCCGAACCATGACGGGATTTTGTACAAACCGAAACGCAAACCCGATTCCGTACCGACCAGCCAGCCGATTGCGCCGGCGGAAACGGTCAATACGCCCAAGGCGGACAGGACAAAGCCGCGCAACAGGCGTTTTTTGCGCTTTGGCGGGGCGGGCTGTTGTTCAGACGGCGTGGAAGTGTTTGCAGTATCGGTCATGATATTTTTCTGTTTGTCTGTTTTTCAGACGGCCTGGAATGGCTGAGGCCGTCTGAAAGAATGGATGGTGTATGTTTGTTAAAACCTTGTGCCTAAGCTGATGTGCCAGCGGATTTTTTTGTCGTGGTGGCCGTAGGCAATGTCGAAGGAGAACGGCGCAACCGGGCTGAACCAGCGCACACCCAAGCCGGTACCGTGTTTTAAGGTCATGTGTTTGAAGTTGCTTGCCGCATCGCCGACATCGTGGAAGATGGCGCCGGAGAAGCTTTTGGTAACCGGGAATTGATATTCGAGGCTGCCGACCACTAAGGCGCGTTGCGGTAGGACGGAGCCGTTGGGGCCTGCCAAGCCGATGCTGTCGAGTTCGTAACCGCGTACGGAAGTTGCGCCGCCGGTACGGAACATCAGGCTGGATGGCACTTCTTCGCCTTCGCGGGCATAAACGTAGCCTGCCTGTCCGCGTACGATGAATGTACCGAGTTTTTTGTTTTCAGGCGTGAAGAAATAGCCTGCCCGTGCCGTGGCGCGTGCCATTTGGGTGGAGGAGAGGAATTTGCCCAAAGTTGCCCCGATTTTGCCGTCGAGGTAGTAGCCGTTTTGAGGGTGCAGCTCGGTTTCGATGCTTTGCCGTTTCCATGAGGCGGTCAGCATGGTGGCATGGCTTCGGCCCAAATCGTAGCTGGTGTCGGGGACTTTGCGGTCTTCGGTAATGAATTCGAGGCCGAAGCGGGCATCGATATTGTTGCGGTCGCGGACATACCAAATACCGCTGGTCAGGGCGCGTTTTTCAAGGTTTTGCGTGGTCGAGCGGTTGTAGGAAACGTTGCTGGTCCAGTAGTTGCCGCGGTTGTTGCGCGGTTGGCTGATACCGGCGGCCAGCGTGGTTTCGTATTTGTCCATGTCCCAAACGATGGAACCGATGTAGCCCTTGTTAAAGAGGTTGTAATAGTCGTAGGCGATGCGGCCGCCGATTCCGTATTCGGAGTCGTAGCGGATACCGGTTTCCAGTTTGTGGCGTTTGACTTCGGTCACGTTGATTTTGACGGGAACGCGGTCGCCTTGCAGTTGATCGAAGTCGGCCTGTACGGACGCGCCGGAATAGTGGCCGTTTTGTTCAAGCGCCTGTTGCAGGTCGAGGATTTTGTCTAAGTCGTAAGGCGAACCAGGGTGGAAGCGCGCCATGCCGGAAACCACGCTCTCAGGGTAGCGGCGTGTGCCGGTGATTTGGAAATCACCAAAGTAAATGGGGCGGTTGCTCTCTACGATGACGTTCAAATCGGCTTTTTGGGTATTGGGATTGATGGTGGCTTGGGTGGTGGTAAGTTTCGCCAAAGGGTATTTTTTGCGTGTTACCGCGCTGAGGACGGAGGTTTTACTTGCACTCCAGCCGTCTTGGTCGAAGTTTTCGCCAACGGGCTGTTGCCAGTTTTCCATCGCATTTTGGTAGTATTCGGCCAAGTTGTCGTCATTCAATACGTCGCCGAGGATGGCCACGCTGACGTTGTCGACTTTGGTGCGCGGGCCAGGGGTGACGTTAACGGTGTAGCTTTCGCCATGGTCTTGAATATTGACGTTGCTGTTAAAGTAGCCTTTGGTCCGGAGCATGGTTTTGACGTTGTCGGGCGCCTCTTCGGCGAGGAAGCCGACCTGCTCTTTGTCTAGCTCTTCTTCCTGCTGCTGGGTAATCAGCGGCAGGTATTCTTCAAGCATTTCTTTGATTTCGCTGTCTTGGGTGTCGATTTTGACGGGGAATTTGGGCTTGAGTTTACCTGTTTGGTCGTCTTTGGGCTGCTTGGGCATTTCGGATTCGGGAACAGCTTCGTAGTCTTCTGCTTTGGGAACGGAAGTATCTACTGCCAACGCGTGTCCGTAGGCGAGCGCCAATGATGCAAATAAAACAGGGTAGGTCAGTTTGGTCATGATGTGTGTTCGACAGCGACAATTCTTCAGTTTGGGGATTTTAACATTATTTCTACAAGGTTTCAGGCTATGGTTATAAACGGAAATTTAGCGCGATAACGTTGCAAAATGCGACTTAAGGGCGGATTTTGGTTTGTTTCTATCTGATTGTAATATTTATGTTTTTGTGTTTTTACTGATGAAGTTGCCTTTGTATTCGGCCTTATGGCGCAGATTTCAGGCCGTCTGAAAGCAAGATACAGAGAAGTAAAGCAACGGTATGGGCATACTTTAAAGTAGGGTTTGAGCAGTTTTGACCGTATTTTTGGCATAAAGTGCCAACTGTGTCATAAATGCTAAACTTTGATGCTGTTTTTGTGAGGTGTGCATGAAAACCTCGCCGACAAATGATTTTTTATTTTAGAATGTAAGACTTTTTTAACATATCTTTAAATTGAAGGAACGGATATGGCAAGTGGCAATCCGCTTTTGAACGCGCTCAATCGCGTCAGCCTGGTGGCACAAATCGCCATCGGCTTGGTTTTAGGTATTCTTGTGGGTGCAGTTTCACCGCAAGTCGGTATCAGCGCAGGACTGCTGGGCAGCCTGTTTGTCGGTGCGCTTAAGGCTATCGCGCCGATTTTGGTATTTGTTTTGGTGACTGCCGCCATTGCGCAACACCAAAAAGGCAATCAGGCCCACATCAAACCGATTTTGATTTTGTATATTTTCGGTACGTTCGCAGCGGCTGTGGTGGCGGTTGTCGCCAGTATGGCATTCCCGACCACGCTGATTCTGCGTACGGCAGGCGATGTATCCGTTGCGCCGCCTTCCGGCATTGTCGAAGTGTTGAAAACGCTGCTGATGAATTTGGTGGCCAACCCGATTAACGCGCTGGCCAATGCCAACTATATCGGCATTTTGGCTTGGGCTTTGGTATTGGGCGCGGCTTTGCGTCATCACGGTTCGGATACGACCCGCCAAGTGGCGGCCGACTTGGCCGATACCGTTTCGACCGTTGTGAAATGGATTATCCGTTTTGCGCCGCTGGGTATTTTCGGCTTGGTATCTTCTACTATTGCGGAAACCGGTTTTGAAGCGCTTGCCGGTTATATGAAGCTGTTGGCCGTATTGCTCGGCTGTATGCTGTTTATTGCTTTGGTGGTCAACCCGATTATTGTGTGGACGCAAATCCGCCGCAACCCTTTCCCGCTGGTGTTTACCTGCCTGCGCGAAAGCGGCGTGTATGCCTTCTTTACCCGTTCTTCCGCCGCCAACATCCCTGTGAACATGGCATTGGCGAAAAAACTGGGTCTGCACGAAGACACTTACTCTATCTCCATTCCATTGGGTGCAACCATCAATATGGCTGGTGCGGCAATCACCATTACCGTTTTGGCGATGGCTGCGGCGCACACGCAAGGCATTACGGTTGACTTCGCCACTGCCCTGCTGCTGAGTCTGGTGGCTACCGTCAGCGCGTGCGGTGCATCCGGTGTGGCTGGTGGCTCATTGTTGCTGATTCCGTTGGCGTGCAGCCTGTTCGGTATCGATAACGATGTGGCCATGCAGGTGGTTGCTGTCGGCTTCATCATCGGCGTGATTCAAGACTCTGCAGAAACTGCGTTGAACTCTTCCACCGACGTTTTGTTTACTGCCGCTGCCGATTTGGGCCGTCAACGTAAAGAGTGATTTTAAGGGCAACCTAAATCCAGCAAAGGCCGTCTGAAAAGTTTCAGACGGCCTTTGTTTTATGCCAAGCAAAGGGATTTTTAGATGGTCAAGCCGATAGATTGGTTTGATCGGACTGACGGTATCCGCTGTCATCAGTTGGATTTTTCCCGTAAAATACAGTCTTGAATGTATTTGAACACCTCTTTCAGACGGCCTGACCGTTTTATCACATTTGCAAAAACAATGATTAAAAAAATATTCTCATGGTTCGAGTCACGTATCGACCCTTATCCAGAAGCTGCTCCGAAAACGCCAGAAAAAGGGTTGTGGCGGTTTATTTGGAGCAACATTGAAGGCGTGCGCAAATGGATTGCCGTGTTGGCCGTGTTTACGGTCGGCATCGGCATCATGGAAGCCTTGATGTTCCAATTTATGGGCAAGGTGGTCGACTGGCTCGGCGCTTATACGCCGCAAACGCTTTTTGTTGAAAAAGGCCATGCATTAATCGGCATGATGGCCATGGTGGCATTTTTTGCCGTTTGGACCTTTTTCGCTTCCAATGTGCGCCTGCAAACCCTGCAAGGCGTGTTCCCCATGCGCCTGCGCTGGAATTTCCACCGCCTGATGTTGGGACAAAGCCTAGGCTTTTATCAGGACGAATTTGCCGGCCGCGTATCCGCCAAAGTCATGCAGACCGCGCTGGCGCTGCGCGATGTCGTGATGACCGTCGCCGATATGGTTGTGTATGTGCTGGTGTACTTCATCACTTCCGGTGTGATTCTGTCCTCATTCGATGCCTGGCTTATCGTGCCGTTTATCTGCTGGATGATTGGATTCGCGATGATTATGCGCTTCCTGATTCCCAAACTCGGCAAAACCGCTGCACGCCAAGCCGATGCGCGCTCGCTGATGACCGGCCGCATTACCGACGCCTATTCCAATATCGCCACCGTCAAACTCTTCTCCCACGGCGCACGCGAGGCCGCTTATGCCAAGCAGTCGATGGAAGAGTTTATGGTAACCGTCCATGCCCAAATGCGTTTGGCAACGCTGCTGCACACCTGCAGCTTTATCGTCAACAGCTCGCTGACCGTCGGCACGACCGCCTTGGGTATTTGGCTTTGGTATCACGGCCAAGTCGGCGTAGGCGCGGTAGCTACGGCCACGGCCATGGCATTGCGTGTGAACGGTTTGTCGCAATACATCATGTGGGAGTCTGCCCGATTGTTTGAAAACATCGGTACCGTCAACGACGGCATGGCCACCCTGTCCAAACCACACACCATCCTCGACAAGCCGCAAGCCCTGCCGCTGAAAGTCACCCGAGGCGAAATCAAGTTTGATCACGTCGATTTCTCCTACGAAGCAGGCAAACCGCTCCTTAACGGCTTTAATCTGAACATCAAGCCCGGCGAAAAAGTCGGCTTGATCGGCCGCAGCGGCGCGGGCAAATCCACCATCGTCAACCTGCTCCTGCGTTTTTACGAACCGCAAAGCGGCACGATTTCGATCGACGGTCAAAACGTGGACAGCGTTACCCAAGAAAGTCTGCGCGCCCAAATCGGTTTGGTGACGCAAGATACCTCCCTGCTGCACCGCTCCGTCCGCGACAACATTATCTACGGCCGTCCCGATGCGACCGAAGCCGAAATGATTTCTGCCGCCGAACGCGCCGAGGCCGCCGGTTTTATTCCTAACTTGAGCGATGCCAAAGGCCGACGCGGCTATGATGCACACGTTGGCGAACGCGGCGTGAAACTTTCCGGCGGCCAGCGCCAACGCATCGCCATCGCCCGCGTTATGCTCAAAGATGCGCCGATTCTGTTGCTTGACGAAGCCACCAGCGCGCTCGACTCCGAAGTCGAAGCAGCCATCCAAGAAAGCCTCGACAAAATGATGGAAGGCAAAACCGTGATTGCCATCGCCCACCGCCTCTCCACCATCGCCGCGATGGACCGCCTCATCGTCTTGGACAAAGGCCGCATCATCGAAGAAGGCAGCCACACCGAGTTGCTCGAGAAACAAGGCCTGTACGCCAAACTTTGGGCGCACCAAAGCGGCGGCTTCTTGAGTGAGCATGTCGAGTGGGAAAACAATTAAACGCTTTGAAAGAAGATAAAAGGCCGTCTGAAAACATTTTTAGACGGCCTTTATTAATGAAGCAAAGGGCAGGTGGGATAACCGCCCTTTGTCAGTTGAAACCTTAGTTTTTTACAGCCCCAGCGACCAAGCATTTTGGTGTTCGGACAAGTCTTCCAAGCGGTTTTCGTAATGGGCGAAGATTTCTTCGATGATTTCGTCTTCGTCGTCGATGACGCGGATCAGGTTCAAATCCTCTTCCAAAATCAGGTTTCTGCCCAGCAACTGCTCGCGTATCCAGTCCAACAGTCCAGCCCAAAATGCTTTGCCCACTAAGATAATCGGGCGGTCGGGCGTTTTGCCGGTTTGCACCAAAGTCAGGCTTTCAAACAATTCGTCCAATGTACCGAAACCGCCGGGCATGACGACATATGCCACAGCGTGTTTGACGAACATGACTTTGCGCGGGAAGAAGTGTTGGAATTTAATCGACAAATCTTGATACGGATTGGCTTTTTGTTCGTGCGGCAGCACGATATTCAGCCCTACCGCCGGACTTGCGCCTGCAAACGCGCCTTTGTTGGCCGCTTCCATAATGCCCGGTCCGCCGCCGGAAATCACGGAAAATCCGGCATCCGACAGTTTGCGGGCCAAGCGCAATGTGAACTCGTAGTCGGGATGGTTTTCGGGCGTGCGCGCGCTACCGTAAATGCTGATGGCCGGCTGAATGGCGCGTAACTCTTCGCCGGCTTCGACAAATTCGGAAATAATCTTCAATACATGATACGACTCGCGCGCCTGAATATCGCGGCGTGTTTCGTCGGGCAGCATGGGTTTGGGCAGTTTTTTGAGCAGGCTCACGGTTTTTCCTTCGAGTTTTTATGTGCCGTATTGTAACCCGAAAGGGGCAGGCCGTCTGAAAGTCGGGTTTCGGTGGTAAGTGTACCTGCCACATTTTCAAAAGCCCGTTACAATATCTGCTTTTATTCAACTGCTCCGCCATGCTCGATATTATCCACCGCGACAGCCGCACCATCGCCGTCAACAAACCTGCCGGAATGCTGGTGCACCGAAGCTGGTTAGACAAACACGAAACCCGTTTTGCCGTGCAGACCCTGCGCGACCAAATCGGGCAGCACGTCTATCCCGTCCACCGCCTCGACCGCCCGACTTCCGGCGTCTTGCTGTTTGCCCTCGATACGGAAGCCGCACGGTTATTGATGCAGCAGTTTGAAAACAAAACCATCGAAAAAACTTATTGGGCGATTGTTCGCGGTCATCTGCCTTCAGACGGCCTGATTGATTACGCCCTCAAATATATGCCCGACAAAATCGCCGAAGCGCAGACCGAAGCCACATTGCAGGAAGCGCAAACCACCTACCGCTGTCTGGCGCAAACCGAGTTGCCGTTCCAATCCGCCCTGCGTTATCCGACCTCGCGTTATTCGTGGGCCGAACTTACGCCGCACACAGGTCGCAAACACCAACTCCGCCGCCATATGAAACACATTTTCCACCCCATCGTCGGCGACACCAACTACGGCGATTTGCGCCAAAACCATGCCGTTGCCAAACATGTCGGCACGCAACGCCTGATGTTGCACGCGCGAAGCCTCAGTTTTCAAAGCATAGAAAACGGCAGCCGGATGACCGTACAAGCGCCTATAGACTACGACTGGCGGCTTTGGATGGAAAAATTTAAAACCGAGGCCGTCTGAAAACCCAAACCGCACATTTTCAGACGGCCCGGTCATGGAAAAAAACGGGCAAATCCCTTACAATACGCCCCTAAAATTTTGAAAGAACACAAGAATCATGGAAGCCGAAGTAATCAACCAGCTTAACAACACCCTAAACGACTTGGAGAAGCGCAGCGAAGACATCCGCGTTTATATGGACTACCAAGGCAAAAAAGACCGCCTTGAAGAAGTCGTCGGCCTCTCCGAAGACCCGGAACTCTGGAACGACCCCAAACGCGCCCAAGAAATCGGCAAAGAGCGCAAAATCCTCGAAGGCATCGTGGTGACCCTCGACAACATCGCCACAGGTATCGAAGACAACCGTATGCTGATTGAAATGGCCGTCGAAGAAAACGACGAAGAAGGTTTCGCCGCCGTGCAGGAAGACGTGGCCGGTTTGGAAAAACAAATGGCCGACCTCGAATTCAAACGAATGTTCAACCAGCCTGCCGACCCGAACAACTGCTTTATCGACATCACCGCAGGCGCGGGCGGTACCGAAGCCGAAGACTGGGCAGGCATGTTGTTCCGCATGTACAGCCGTTACGCCGAGCGCAAAGGCTTCAAAATCGAAATCCTTGAAGAAGACGACGGCGAAATCGCAGGCATCAACCGCGCCACCATTCGAGTGGAAGGCGAATACGCCTACGGCTTGCTGCGCACGGAAACCGGCGTTCACCGTTTGGTGCGCTACTCGCCGTTTGACTCGAACAACAAACGCCACACGTCTTTTTCATCCGTGTTTGTTTACCCCGAAATCGACGACTCCATCGAAATCGAAATCAATCCCTCCGATTTGCGTATCGACACTTACCGTGCATCCGGTGCCGGCGGTCAGCACATTAACAAAACCGACTCCGCCGTGCGTATTACCCACGAGCCGACCGGTATCGTGGTTCAATGTCAAAACGACCGTTCGCAACACGCCAACAAAGCCGCCGCGATGGAAATGTTGAAATCCAAACTGTACGAATTGGAAATGCGCAAACGCAACGAAGAGAAACAGGCATTGGAAGAAGGCAAGTCCGATGTGGGTTGGGGCAGCCAAATCCGCTCATACGTTTTGGACTCCTCACGCATCAAAGACCTGCGTACAGGCTACGAAGTCGGTAACACCAAAGCTGTATTGGACGGCGACTTGGACGGCTTCATCGAAGCCAGCCTGAAACAAGGCGTATAAACCGTAAAACATAAAATGCCGTCTGAAAGATTTCAGACGGCATTTTTCAGTTTGAAAGAAACATTATTTTGCAAATATTAAAACATGTTTTGCAAATGCAAAGATTGGCGGTAATATATAGTTTCTATAAAAATGATTGGTAGGTGCAATAGGCCGTCTGAAGCCTGATCCTGTCCGATATATTAGGAGAACTTATTAAATGTCCGGTCAAAAGCTGTCTTCTGCCGAGAAAACTTTCTTCGGCCATCCTTTGCAATTATCCACCCTATTCCATATTGAGCTGTGGGAGCGTTTTTCCTTCTACGGTATGCAGGGCATCCTGCTGATTTATCTGTATTACACCGCGAGTCAAGGCGGTTTGGGTATGGATAAAGCCTTGGCCGGCGGCATTGTCGGCGCGTACGGCGGCAGCGTTTACCTGTCCACCATTCTCGGCGCATGGTTGGCCGACCGCATTTGGGGCGCGGAACGTACCCTGTTTATCGCCGGTATCGTCGTGATGACCGGCCATATTTTATTGGCGATTGTGCCGGGTTTGATGGGATTGCTGTTGGGCTTGGTGTTTATCGCACTGGGCAGCGGCGGCGTGAAATCGTCTGCCGGTTCGATGGTCGGCTCTTTGTATGAACGGGACGACCTGCGAGAATTGCGCGATGCCGGTTTCTCCATTTTCTATATTTCCATCAATATCGGCGGTTTCTTAGGCCCTTTGTTGACCGGTATTTTGCAAGACAGAATGGGATTTCATTACGGTTTCGGTGCGGCGGCCGTCGGTATGGCATTTGGCCTGCTGTGGTATTCGCGCGGCCGTAAAAACCTGCCGCATACGCCGGCTCCCAATCCGTTGCGACCTGAAAAGGTACAGACTGCAATAGCTGTCGGTGTGTTGCTGGTTTTGGTGTTGGGCAGCGTGATTGCTTCCGGCGCGCTCAATCTTGAGAACTTTTCACGCTGGCTTTTGGGCGTGGTCATTATCACCGTTATCGCTTATTTTGCACGCCTGCTGGGCAGCAGCCAGGTTGAGGCAGCCAATAAACGTTACATCATGGCCTATATTCCGCTGTTTTTGACTATTTGTATGTTCTGGGCGGTTTGGTTTCAGGTGTACACCGTTGCGACGGTTTATTTTGACGAAACGGTTGACCGTACTTTCTTCGGCTTTACCGTACCTGTTTCATGGAAAGATTCGATACAGGCCATGTGGGTGGTTCTCTTTTCCGGCGTGATGGCGGCGGTGTGGACGAAAATGGGCAAGCGCCAACCTAAAACGCCGTTGAAGTTTGCGCTGGCCATGTTGATAACCGGCGTCTCTTATTTGTGTTTCATTCCGTATATTTCATCCGAGACCCCGATGCCGATTATCGTGTTTATGCTGGTGTTGCTGGCGATTACGATAGGCGAACTGATGCTGTCGCCGATTTCGCTGTCGTTTTCCACCAAAATCGCACCGAGTATGTTTAAAACACAAATGGTTGCTTTGAATTTCTTGGCATTGTCCATCGGCTTTACCTTGGGCGGAGTGTTGTTTAAAGACTACTACAATGCTCAGTCGCCATTGGATTTCTACTGGATGCTGGCCACCATCGGCGCAGTGACCTGCGGTATCCTGCTGGTACTTACCCCGGTATTGAACCGCATGCTCAAAGGTGTCGATTGATTTTTCTATTTAAAATAATGTGATGTACACAGGCCGTCTGAAAAGAATCAGTTTTCAGACGGCCTGATGTTTTTATTGAGGTTTGGGAAAGGACGGTTTTCCAGATTTTTGAAGTAAATCGGACAGGCGGAAAATCCGAATTAAATGATACATGATTAAAACGAAATTAAAATTGTGAAATATTAAATAAGAATAAGAATTGTTCTCATAACTTTATTGAATTTATTAGGGTTTTTTTGCTGATTTGCTGATATTTACCTTTAAATGGCTTTTGAAATTCGATAAAATGGTAATCTATTTTTAAGATTTGTCTGTCAACCAGTTAGGTACGACCATGTTGGCCAGTTACTTTCCCGTCCTCGTATTCATCCTCGTCGGCCTTGCGGCCGGCGTGCTGTTTATTCTGCTCGGCACAATTTTAGGCCCGAAACATCACTATGCCGAAAAAGACGCGGCTTACGAATGCGGTTTTGAAGCCTTTGAAAACGCAAGGATGAAGTTCGACGTGCGCTATTACCTCGTCGCCATCCTCTTCATCCTATTTGATTTGGAGGTCGCGTTCATGTTGCCATGGGCAGTTGTGTTCAAAGATTTGGGCGCGTACGGCTTCTGGTCTATGCTGGTGTTTATCGTTGTTTTGACGGTAGGCTTTATTTACGAATGGAAAAAAGGTGCGCTGGAATGGGAATAGAAGGCGTTTTGAAAAAAGGTTTCATCACCACCAGCGCGGATACGGTGTTGAACTATATGCGTACCGGTTCATTGTGGCCGGTTACTTTCGGCTTGGCCTGCTGCGCCGTGGAAATGATGCATGCGGGTATGGCGCGTTATGACCTTGACCGTTTCGGTATCATTTTCCGTCCGTCCCCCCGTCAGGCCGACCTGATGATTGTGGCAGGTACGCTGACCAACAAAATGGCGCCCGCCCTGCGCCGCGTATACGACCAGCTCGCAGAGCCGCGCTGGGTATTGTCTATGGGCTCGTGTGCCAACGGCGGCGGCTATTATCATTACTCTTATTCCGTTGTGCGCGGTGCCGACCGCGTCGTGCCGGTAGACGTTTATGTGCCGGGTTGTCCGCCGACTGCGGAAGCCCTGATTTACGGCCTGATTCAGCTCCAACAAAAAATCAAGCGCACTTCCACCATCGCGCGTGACGAGTAAGGAGAGGACGACATGGCAAGCATTCAAAACTTATACGAGACCGTCGTCGGCGTGCTTGGCGATCAGGCAAGCAAAGTCATTTCAGCTTTGGGCGAGATTACCGTCGAGTGTCTGCCCGAACACTATATTTCAGTCATGACCGCATTGCGCGACCATGAAGAGCTGCATTTCGAGCTTCTGGTTGACTTGTGCGGTGTCGATTACAGCACTTACAAAAACGAAGTATGGCAGGGCAAACGCTTTGCCGTCGTCAGTCAGTTGCTTTCCGTTAAAAACAATCAACGCATCCGCGTACGCGTCTGGGTTTCAGACGACGACTTCCCCGTAGTCGAATCCGTAGTCGATATTTACAACAGCGCGGATTGGTACGAACGCGAAGCCTTCGATATGTACGGCATCATGTTCAACAACCACCCGGACTTGCGCCGCATCCTGACCGATTACGGCTTTGTCGGACATCCGTTCCGCAAAGACTTCCCGATTTCCGGCTATGTGGAAATGCGTTACGACGAAGAGCAAAAACGCGTGATTTACCAACCTGTTACCATTGAGCCGCGCGAGATCACGCCGCGTATCGTCCGTGAGGAGAACTACGGTGGCCAATAAATTAAGAAACTACACCATCAACTTCGGCCCGCAACACCCTGCGGCGCACGGTGTATTGCGTATGATTTTGGAGTTGGAGGGCGAAACCATCGTCCGTGCCGACCCGCATATCGGCCTCCTGCACCGCGGTACTGAAAAACTGGCTGAAACCAAAACCTATCTGCAAGCCCTGCCCTATATGGACCGTTTGGACTACGTTTCCATGATGGTCAACGAGCAGGCATACTGCTTGGCGGTAGAAAAACTCGCCGGAATTGATGTGCCTATCCGCGCCCAATACATCCGCGTCATGTTCGCCGAAGTAACGCGCATCCTCAATCACTTGATGGGCATCGGTTCGCACGCCTTCGACATCGGCGCGATGACCGCCATCCTCTACGCCTTCCGTGACCGCGAAGAACTGATGGACTTGTACGAAGCCGTGTCCGGCGCGCGTATGCACGCCGCTTACTTCCGTCCCGGCGGCGTTTACCGCGACCTGCCCGACTTCATGCCCAAATACGAGAGCAGTAAATTCCGCAATGCCAAAGTATTGAAGCAGCTCAACGAATCCCGCGAAGGCACCATGCTCGACTTCATCGACGCCTTCTGCGAACGCTTCCCGAAAAACATCGACACACTCGAAACCCTTCTGACCGACAACCGCATCTGGAAACAACGTACCGTCGGCATCGGCGTCGTCCCCCCCGAGCGCGCCATGCAAAAAGGCTTTACCGGCGTTATGTTGCGCGGTTCAGGCGTGGAATGGGACGTGCGTAAGACACAGCCTTACGAAGTGTACGACAAAATGGATTTCGACATCCCCGTCGGCGTCAACGGCGACTGCTACGACCGTTACCTCTGCCGTATGGAAGAAATGCGTCAATCCGTACGCATCATCAAACAGTGTTCCGAGTGGTTGCGTGTCAATCCGGGTCCGGTCATTACCACAAACCACAAATTCGCTCCGCCCAAACGTACCGAAATGAAAACAGGTATGGAAGACCTGATTCACCATTTCAAACTCTTTACCGAAGGTATGCACGTTCCCGAGGGCGAGACCTATACCGCTGTCGAACATCCGAAAGGCGAGTTCGGCGTTTACATCATTTCAGACGGCGCAAACAAACCCTACCGCCTGAAAATCCGCGCACCCGGCTTCGCCCACCTGCAAGGCATGGACGAAATGGCAAAAGGCCACATGCTCGCCGACGTCGTTGCCATCATCGGTACGCAGGACATCGTATTCGGGGAGGTTGACCGATAATGTTATCCGCAGAATCCTTAAAAAAAATTGATATTGAGTTGGCAAAATATCCTGCCGACCAACGCCGCTCCGCCATTATGGGCGCATTGCGTATTGCCCAGACCGAAAAAGGCTGGCTTGCTCCCGAGACCATCGCTTTTGTCGCAGACTATATCGGCATCTCGCCTGCACAAGCCTACGAAGTCGCTACTTTCTACAATATGTACGACCTTGAGCCTGTCGGCAAATACAAACTGACCGTTTGTACCAACCTGCCCTGCGCCCTGCGCGGCGGTATGGATACCGGCGAATACCTGAAGAAAAAACTCGGTATCGGCTACGGCGAAACCACGCCCGACGGCAAATTTACCCTTGTCGAAGGCGAATGCATGGGCGCATGTGGCGACGCACCGGTCATGCTGGTAAACAACCACAGCATGTGCAGCTTTATGACCGAAGAGGCGATTGAGAGGAAACTGGCGGAGTTGGAGTAGGTCGTCTGAAACGACGATTTAAACGTAGGTCGGATACTTGTATCCGACAGAGTGGGTAAAGAGGCAAAATGTCGGATTCAAGAAACCGACTACTGAAATACCGAAATGCCGTTATTCCCGCGCAGGCGGGAATCCACCGGTAAGATTCGGTTTCTGAATTTAATAAAAGTATTGCTTATCATCAAGGATGGATTCCCGCCTGCGCGGGAATGACGGTAGACAAGCAAAGTAGGTTTGAGACCCAACAAAAACGTTTAAAGGTCGTTTGAAATATAAGGATGGAAATAATGAAGTATGTTTTCTTGTTTTTGTTAATTGTTTTCACTGTCTGTATAGAGGGTGCTATATTTTTTTCTTTTCAGGAATTGTTTTTTTCTGCTTTTGTTGGAGGCGTTTCTGGGGTTATTTGGGAATTGTGTAAGCTTATCGGTGCAAAAATCGAAGAAAGGGACATTCGCCTCTCAATTCTAATTCCGGGCATAGTTGCATTTGTCTTATGCGTTGCGCTTGCACTTGTTTATTTTAATTATGAAATTGGAGCAAAGTCTGCTTTATTGGCGTTATATCTAGGTTTTTTTGTAAGCGAAATATGGGCAGATTGCAGCTCGAAGATTTCAAAAAAGATAAGCAGTAAGGTTGGGTTGAGACCCAACAAAAACAATTAAAGGTCGTCTGAAAAAGCGACCGCAACCGATACGAAAACGAACAGGCACACCAAAAATGGCTATTTACCAATCAGGCGTGATTTTTGACCAAGTGGATACCGCCAATCCCGATTGCTGGACATTGGACGAATACGTCAAACGTGGCGGCTATACCGCCCTGCGTAAAATCCTGTCCGAAAACATCTCGCAAACCGATGTGATTGACGAAGTCAAAACCTCCGGCTTGCGAGGTCGTGGCGGTGCAGGCTTCCCGACCGGTTTGAAATGGAGCTTTATGCCCCGTTCCTTCCCGGGCGAAAAATATGTGGTTTGCAACACCGACGAAGGCGAGCCCGGTACATTTAAAGACCGCGACATCATCATGTTCAATCCTCATGCCCTGATTGAAGGCATGATTATTGCCGGTTACGCGATGGGTGCGAAAGCCGGCTACAACTATATCCACGGCGAAATTTTCGAAGGCTACCAACGCTTTGAAGCCGCTTTGGAGCAGGCGCGCGCCGCAGGTTTTTTGGGTAAAAATATTTTGGGTTCGGATTTTGAATTTGAACTCTTCGCCCACCACGGCTACGGCGCATATATTTGCGGCGAAGAAACCGCATTGCTCGAGTCGTTGGAAGGCAAAAAAGGCCAGCCGCGCTTTAAACCGCCATTCCCTGCTTCGTTCGGCCTGTACGGCAAACCGACTACCATCAACAATACCGAAACGTTCTCCTCCGTCCCCTTCATTATCCGTGACGGCGGACAGGCATTTGCCGATAAAGGTATTCCGAATGCAGGCGGTACCAAATTGTTCTGTATTTCCGGCCACGTCGAGCGCCCGGGCAACTATGAAGTGCCGTTGGGTACGCCGTTTGCCGAAGTCCTGAAAATGGCGGGCGGTATGCGCGGCGGTAAAAAACTTAAAGCCGTCATTCCCGGCGGTTCGTCCGCGCCCGTGTTGCCTGCCGATATCATGATGCAGACCAATATGGACTATGACTCGATTTCCAAAGCAGGCTCGATGTTGGGTTCCGGCGCGATTATCGTCATGGACGAAGACGTGTGCATGGTGAAAGCCCTTGAACGCCTGAGCTACTTCTACTACGACGAGTCTTGCGGCCAATGTACGCCTTGTCGTGAAGGTACTGGCTGGCTTTACCGCATCGTCCACCGCATCGTAGAAGGCAAAGGCCGCATGGAAGACTTGGATTTGCTGGATTCCGTCGGCAACCAAATGGCAGGCCGCACTATCTGCGCCCTTGCCGATGCCGCCGTCTTCCCTGTCCGCAGCTTTACCAAGCATTTCCGTGATGAGTTTGTGCATTACATCGAACACGGCGGACCGATGAAACCGAATAAGTGGTGCTAAGTTTTCAGACGGCCTCTAAAAGAATTATTTATTAAATACCCGTAACTAGGAACGAACCATGTTACAAATCGAAATCGACGGCAAACAGGTATCTGTGGAGCAGGGCGCGACGGTGATTGAAGCCGCGCACAAGCTCGGTACTTATATCCCGCATTTCTGTTACCACAAAAAACTTTCCATCGCCGCCAACTGCCGTATGTGTTTGGTGGACGTGGAAAAAGCCCCCAAACCCCTGCCCGCCTGTGCCACGCCGGTTACAGACGGCATGATTGTGCGTACGCATTCGGCAAAAGCCCGAGAGGCGCAAGAAGGCGTGATGGAGTTCCTGCTCATCAACCATCCGCTTGATTGTCCGACCTGCGACCAAGGCGGCGAATGCCAGTTGCAGGATTTGGCGATGGGCTACGGCAAAACCACCAGCCGTTATACCGAAGAAAAACGTTCCGTCGTCGGCAAGGATATGGGTCCTTTGGTTTCCGCCGAGGAAATGAGCCGTTGTATCCACTGTACCCGTTGCGTTCGTTTCACTGAAGAAATCGCCGGCGTGCAAGAAATCGCCATGGCCAACCGCGGCGAACATTCCGAGATCATGCCTTTTATCGGCAAAGCGGTGGAAACCGAATTGTCAGGCAACGTCATCGACTTGTGCCCTGTCGGCGCATTGACCAGCAAACCATTCCGCTTCAACGCGCGTACTTGGGAATTGAACCGTCGCAAATCCGTTTCCGCCCATGACGCTTTGGGCAGCAACCTGATTGTACAAACCAAAGACCATACCGTCCGCCGCGTGTTACCGTTGGAAAACGAAGCCATCAACGAATGCTGGCTGTCCGACCGCGACCGTTTTGCTTACGAAGGCCTGTATCACGAAAGCCGCCTGAAAAACCCGAAAATCAAACAGGGCGGCGAGTGGATGGACGTGGATTGGAAAACCGCGTTGGAATATGTCCGCAGCGCGATTGACTGTATCGCCAAAGACGGCAACCAAAACCAAGTCGGCATTTGGGCCAATCCGATGAATACGGTTGAAGAGCTGTATCTGGCGAAAAAACTCGCCGACGGCTTGGGTGTTAAAAACTTTGCAACCCGTTTGCGCCAACAAGACAAACGTCTTTCAGACGGCATTAAGGGTGCGCAATGGTTGGGACAAAGTATTGAATCGCTGGCTGACAACGATGCCGTATTGGTAGTCGGCGCGAACTTGCGCAAAGAACAGCCGCTCCTGACCGCCCGCCTGCGCCGCGCCGCCAAAGACCGTATGGCCTTGAGCGTATTGGCCAGCAGTAAAGAAGAATTGTTTATGCCGCTTCTGTCTCAAGAAGCCGCACATCCCGACGAGTGGGCAGGCCGTCTGAAAAACCTGTCTGCCAATGCGGAACACGCCGTTACCGCCAGCCTGAAAAACGCTGAAAAAGCAGCGGTGATTTTGGGCGCGGAAGTGCAAAACCATCCCGATTACGCCGCGATTTATGCAGCCGCGCAAGAGCTGGCGGACGCGACCGGCGCGGTGCTGGGCATTTTGCCGCAAGCCGCCAACAGCGTTGGTGCGGATGTCTTGAATGTAAACTCCGGCGAGAGCGTTGTCGAAATGGTAAACGCGCCGAAACAGGCAGTCTTGCTGCTCAACGTCGAGCCTGAAATCGATACGGCGGACGGCGCAAAAGCCGTGGCCGCGTTGAAACAGGCGAAAAGCGTGATGGCGTTTACGCCGTTTGTCAGCGAAACGCTGCTGGACGTGTGCGACGTATTGCTGCCGATTGCGCCGTTTACCGAAACCTCGGGCAGCTTCATCAATATGGAAGGCCGTCTGCAATCTTTCCACGGCGTGGTACAAGGCTTCGGCGATTCGCGTCCGATGTGGAAAGTGTTGCGCGTATTGGGCAACCTGTTTGACCTGAAAGGTTTTGAATACCACGATACCGCCGCGATTCTGAAAGATGCGCTGGATGCAGAAAGTCTGCCGTCCAAACTGGATAACCGCAGCGCATGGACAGGGGAAGGCGTTCAGACGGCCTCAGATCGTCTCGTCCGTGTCGGCGGCATCGGTATTTATCACACTGATTCTATCGTGCGCCGTTCCGCGCCGTTGCAAGAAACCAGCCATGCCGCCGTGCCTGCCGCGCGTGTAAATCCAAATACTTTGGCACGCTTGGGCCTGCAAGACGGACAAACCGCTGTCGCCAAACAAAACGGCGCAAGCGTATCGGTTGCAGTCAAAGCCGATGCCGGTTTGCCTGAAAACGTGGTGCATCTGCCGCTGCATACCGAAAATGCCGCGCTGGGTGCGTTGATGGACACTATTGAACTGGCGGGAGCTTGATCATGCAAGAATGGTTCCAAAACCTCTTTGCCGCAACGCTCGGTCTGGGCGATTTGGGTATCACCGTAGGTTTGGTGGTATCCGTCATCGTCAAAATCGTGATTATCCTGATTCCGCTGATTCTGACCGTTGCCTACCTGACATATTTCGAACGTAAAGTCATCGGCTTTATGCAGCTTCGCGTCGGCCCGAACGTAACCGGCCCGTGGGGCCTGATTCAGCCGTTTGCCGACGTGTTCAAACTCTTGTTTAAAGAGGTAACCCGTCCGAAGCTGTCAAACAAAGCCCTGTTCTACATCGGCCCGATTATGTCGCTTGCTCCGTCTTTTGCGGCATGGGCAGTGATTCCGTTTAACGAAGAATGGGTGCTGACCAACATCAATATCGGCCTTTTGTACATCCTGATGATTACCTCGCTGTCGGTTTACGGCGTGATCATCGCAGGCTGGGCTTCCAACTCCAAATATTCGTTCTTGGGCGCAATGCGTGCTTCCGCGCAAAGCATTTCCTACGAGATTGCCATGAGTGCCGCGCTGGTGTGCGTCGTGATGGTATCGGGCAGCATGAACTTCTCCGACATCGTTGCCGCACAGGCCAAAGGTATTGCCGGCGGTTCGGTATTCTCTTGGAACTGGCTGCCACTCTTCCCCATCTTCATCGTCTATCTGATTTCCGCCGTTGCCGAAACCAACCGTGCGCCGTTTGACGTAGCAGAGGGTGAGTCTGAAATCGTTGCCGGACACCACGTTGAATACTCCGGCTTCGCATTCGCGCTGTTCTTCCTTGCCGAATACATTTTCATGATTCTGATTGCCGCGCTGACATCGCTGATGTTCCTCGGCGGCTGGTTGTCTCCGTTCCCGCAAAGCTGGGGCTTTATCGGTACGCCTTCCGCATTCTGGATGTTTGTGAAAATGGCGGCGGTGCTGTACTGGTACCTGTGGATCCGTGCAACCTTCCCACGCTACCGTTACGACCAAATCATGCGTTTGGGCTGGAAAGTGCTGATTCCGATCGGCTTCGCCTACATCGTGATTTTGGGCGTGTGGATGATTTCACCACTGAATTTGTGGAAATAAGTTTCAGACGGCATCTTGAGGCCGTCTGAACAAAGTGATTTTGAATACCTAACGAAATCCCTGTTTTGAGGGAACATAATATGGCTAACTTAGTAAAAACCTTTCTGCTTGGCGAATTGGTAAAAGGCTTGGGCGTAACGCTCAAAAACTTTTTTGCCCGCAAAGACACAATTTATTTCCCCGAAGAGAAAACGCCGCAATCCGTGCGTTTCCGCGGCCTGCACGCGCAACGCCGTTATCCGAACGGCGAAGAGCGCTGTATTGCGTGTAAATTGTGTGAGGCAGTTTGTCCGGCAATGGCGATTAACATCGAATCGGAAGAACGCGAAGACGGGACCCGCCGCACCAAGCGTTACGACATCGACCTGACCAAGTGCATCTTCTGCGGTTTCTGCGAAGAGGCCTGCCCGACCGATGCGATTGTGGAAACCCATATTTTTGAATACCACGGCGAGAAAAAAGGCGACTTGCACATGACCAAGCCGATTCTTTTGGCCATTGGCGATAAATACGAAGCTGAAATAGCCAAACGCAAAGCCGCTGACGCGCCGTATCGTTAAGGAGCAGACGAATGACTTTTTCCGTGATTCTGTTCTATATTCTTGCCGCCATCGTTTTGTACGGTGCGGTTCGTACCGTCACCGCTAAAAACCCTGTTCACGCCGCTTTGCATCTGGTGCTGACCTTCTGCGTGAGCGCGATGCTTTGGATGCTGATGCAGGCTGAGTTTTTGGGCGTTACGCTGGTGGTGGTTTACGTCGGCGCCGTGATGGTGTTGTTCCTGTTCGTCGTGATGATGTTGAACATCGACATTGAAGAAATGCGCGCCGGTTTCTGGCGTCATGCGCCGGTTGCCGGTGTGGTCGGCACATTGTTGGCGGTTGCCCTGATCCTGATTCTGATCAACCCGAAAACCGACCTGGCCGCATTTGGTCTGATGAAAGACATTCCGGCCGATTACAACAATATCCGCGATTTGGGCAGCCGTATTTATACCGACTACCTGTTACCGTTTGAATTGGCGGCGGTATTGCTGCTGTTGGGTATGGTGGCCGCGATTGCGCTGGTTCACCGTAAAACCACCAATCCGAAACGCATGGATCCTGCCGACCAAGTTAAAGTACGCGCCGATCAAGGCCGTATGCGTCTGGTGAAAATGGAAGCGGTCAAACCGCAAATCGAATCTGCCGAAGAAAGCGAAGTTTCAGACGGCCTCAAGCCGGAAGGGGAGGGCAAAGCATGATTACCTTGACGCATTATCTGGTATTGGGTGCGCTCCTGTTCGGTATCAGCGCAATGGGTATCTTTATGAACCGCAAAAACGTGCTGGTATTGCTGATGTCGATCGAGCTGATGCTCTTGGCGGTGAACTTCAACTTTATCGCTTTCTCCCAATATTTGGGCGATACTGCCGGACAGATTTTCGTATTCTTCGTACTAACTGTTGCCGCTGCCGAATCTGCCATCGGTTTGGCGATTATGGTACTGGTGTACCGTAACAGAAAAACAATCAACGTTGCCGATTTGGATGAGTTGAAAGGGTAATCATGAACGACATGACTTTATATTTGGTAATTGCCCTTGTGCCTTTGGCAGGATCGCTGATTGCAGGTTTGTTCGGTAACAAAATCGGACGTGCCGGCGCGCATACCGTAACAATACTCGGTGTGGCAGTGTCCGCCTTGCTGTCGGCTTATGTGCTGTGGGGATTCCTCAATGGCAGCCGTACCAAGTTTGACGAGAACGTTTATACCTGGCTGACAATGGGCGGCTTGGATTTCTCCGTCGGCTTCTTGGTCGATACGATGACGGCGATGATGATGGTCGTGGTTACCGGCGTGTCGTTGATGGTACATATCTATACCATCGGCTATATGCACGATGAAAAAGTCGGCTACCAACGCTTCTTCAGCTATATTTCTTTGTTTACTTTCAGCATGTTGATGCTGATTATGAGCAACAACTTCATCCAGCTCTTCTTCGGCTGGGAGGCTGTGGGTTTGGTGTCGTACCTTTTGATCGGTTTCTATTTCAAACGTCCGAGCGCAACATTTGCCAACCTGAAAGCCTTTTTGATCAACCGTGTCGGCGACTTCGGCTTCTTGCTCGGTATCGGCTTGGTGCTTGCCTATTTCGGCGGCAGCCTACGCTATCAAGATGTATTCGCTTATCTGCCTAATGTTCAGACGGCCACTATCCAACTGTTCCCCGGTGTGGAATGGTCTTTGATTACCGTAACCTGTTTGCTCCTGTTTGTGGGTGCGATGGGTAAATCGGCGCAATTCCCGCTGCACGTTTGGCTGCCTGATTCGATGGAAGGCCCGACACCGATTTCCGCATTGATTCACGCCGCAACCATGGTTACCGCCGGTCTGTTCATGGTATCGCGTATGTCTCCGATTTATGAGATGAGCAGCACTGCGCTGTCTGTCATTATGGTAATCGGTGCGATTACTGCCCTGTTTATGGGTTTCTTGGGCGTGATTCAAAACGACATCAAACGTGTGGTTGCGTATTCCACCCTGTCGCAACTGGGCTACATGACCGTGGCTCTGGGTGCGTCTGCCTATTCCGTGGCGATGTTCCATGTGATGACCCACGCTTTCTTTAAAGCCTTGTTGTTCTTGGCCGCAGGTAGCGCGATTATCGGTATGCACCATGACCAAGATATGCGCCACATGGGCAACCTGAAAAAATACATGCCGATTACTTGGCTGACCATGCTGATCGGTAACTTGTCGCTGATCGGTACGCCGTTCTTCTCCGGCTTCTATTCCAAAGATTCGATTATCGAAGCAGCGAAATACAGCACCCTGCCGGGCAGCGGCTTTGCCTATTTTGCCGTCCTTGCCAGCGTGTTTGTTACTGCGTTTTACGCGTTCCGCCAATACTTTATGGTGTTCCACGGCGAAGAGAAATGGCGTAGCCTGCCTGAACATCATGACGATCATCATGGCGAAGAACATCACGGCTTGGGCAAAAACGACAATCCGCACGAAAGCCCGCTGGTCGTTACCTTGCCGCTGATTCTGCTTGCCATTCCGTCCGTCATCATCGGCTATGTTGCCATCGAGCCTATGCTTTACGGCGATTTCTTCAAAGACGTGATTTTCGTCAATACCGACGCGCATCCAACCATGCACATCATGAAGGAAGAGTTCCACGGCGCATTGGCAATGGTGTCACACAGCCTGCATTCGCCTGTACTCTACCTTGCTATCGCAGGCGTGTTGAGCGCATGGCTCTTGTACGTCAAACTGCCGCACCTGCCTGCGAAAATTGCACAGGCGTTCCGTCCGGTTTACGTTTTGTTTGAAAACAAATACTACCTCGACGCCCTGTATTTCAATGTTTTCGCCAAAGGCACGCGCGCATTGGGTACTTTCTTCTGGAAAGTCGGCGATACCGCCATTATCGACAACGGTATCGTCAACGGCTCCGCCAAACTGGTCGGCGCGATTGCCGCGCAGGTACGCAAAGTCCAAACCGGCTTTATCTACACCTACGCTGCCGCTATGGTATTTGGCGTATTGGTACTGCTCGGCATGACCTTCTGGGGATTGTTCCGATAAGAATAAGGCTTCAGACGGCCTTAAACCTTCAGGCCGTCTGAAACGAAGAAATATCCACATAAACACATTTTTATTTTAACCACAGGTTAACCACTATGTTTTCCAACTACCTACTCAGCTTGGCAATATGGATACCCATCGCCGCAGGTGTGCTGGTTTTGGCGACCGGTAAAGACAGCCGTGCGCCGCTGGCGCGTGTGCTTGCCTTCATGGGTGCGCTTGCCGGTTTCTTGGTAACGCTGCCCCTGTTTACCGGTTTCGACCGTTTGAGCGGCGGCTATCAGTTTACCGAGTTCCACGAGTGGATTCCGCTTCTGAAAATCAACTATCAATTGGGTGTAGATGGTATTTCAGTGCTCTTTATCATCTTGAATGCGTTTATTACGCTGTTGGTGGTATTGGCCGGTTGGGAAGTCATTCAGAAACGTCCGGCGCAGTATATGGCGGCATTCCTGATGATGTCGGGTTTGATTAACGGCGCGTTTGCCGCGCAGGATGCGATTCTGTTTTATGTGTTCTTCGAGGGTATGCTGATTCCGCTGTACCTGATTATCGGTGTATGGGGCGGCCCGCGCCGCGTCTATGCGTCGGTCAAGCTGTTCCTCTATACGCTGATGGGTTCGCTCTTGATGCTGGTTGCCATGGTTTACCTGTACTATCAAACAGGCAGCTTCTCTATTGTCGATTTCCAAAACATCAAACAGATTCCGCTGGGTGTACAACAGCTTTTGTTTGTGGCGTTCTTCCTGTCATTTGCTGTAAAAGTGCCGATGTTCCCTGTGCACACTTGGTTGCCGGATGCCCACGTTGAAGCGCCGACCGGCGGTTCGATGGTGTTGGCGGCGATTACGCTGAAACTAGGTGCGTATGGTTTCTTGCGCTTTATCCTGCCGATTATGCCGGATGCTGCACGCTATTTTGCCCCTGTGATCATCGTATTGAGCCTGATTGCCGTGATTTATATCGGTATGGTGGCTTTGGTGCAAACCGATATGAAAAAACTGGTGGCATACTCTTCCATCAGCCATATGGGTTTTGTCACTTTGGGCATGTTCCTGTTTGTAAACGGCCAATTGAATGACTGGGCATTGAAAGGCGCAATCATTCAAATGATTTCCCACGGTTTTGTGTCTGCCGCCATGTTTATGTGTATCGGCGTAATGTACGACCGCCTGCATACCCGCAATATTGCCGATTATGGCGGCGTGGTCAATGTAATGCCTAAGTTTGCGGCGTTTATGATGTTGTTCGGTATGGCCAATGCCGGTCTGCCTGCGACTTCCGGCTTCGTGGGCGAGTTTATGGTGATTATGGGCGCGGTTAAAGTGAATTTCTGGGTAGGTGCGTTGGCCGCCATGACCCTGATTTACGGTGCGTCTTATACTCTGTGGATGTACAAACGCGTTATTTTTGGTGCGATCCACAATCCGCACGTTGCCGAAATGAAAGACATCAATTGCCGCGAATTTGCGATTTTGGCGATTTTGGCGGTTGCTGTATTGGGCATGGGTCTGTATCCGCAAGCGTTTATCGAAGTGGTGCATCAAGCGGCAAACGATTTGATTGCCCATGTGGCACAAAGCAAGATTTGAGGTGTGTAAATGAACTGGTCTGATTTGAATTTAATGCCCGCCATGCCCGAAATCGTGCTGCTTGCGCTATTGGGTGTCGTATTGCTGGCAGACTTGTGGATTTGCGATAAAAACCGCTATCTGACCCATTTGATGAGTTTGGGAACGGTCATTGTTGTGGCCGTCACCCAATTGGCGGTATGGGAGCAGGGCAGTGTCGATGCCTTTCACGGGATGTATATTGCAGACGGCATGTCCCGTTTGGCAAAACTGGTACTGTATGCGCTGACGTTTGGTCTGTTTATTTACAGTAAACCGTACAACCAAGACCGCCAAATTTTTAAAGGCGAGTTTTATACCTTGTCGCTGTTTGCCCTGTTGGGTATGAGCGTCATGGTCAGCTCGGCACATTTCTTGACTGCGTATATCGGTTTGGAATTGTTGTCTTTGTCGCTGTACGCCATGATTGCCCTGCGCCGCGATTCCGGCCGCTCTGCCGAGGCTGCGCTGAAATACTTCGTATTGGGCGCGTTGGCCTCCGGTTTGCTGCTCTATGGTATTTCCATGGTTTATGGCGCCACCGGTTCTCTTGATTTTGCTTCCGTCTTGGCTTCTGCTTTCAATGAGCAGGCCAATGAATGGTTGTTGAAATTGGGTATGGTGTTTATTGTAGTTGCCATTGCATTTAAATTGGGTGCGGTGCCATTCCATATGTGGGTACCTGATGTGTACGATGGCGCGCCGACCTCTGTTACCGCCTTTGTGGGTACGGCTCCGAAAATTGCCGCTGTTGTCTTTGCATTCCGTATCCTTGTTACCGGTATGGGTACCATACATTCAGACTGGGCGCCGATGTTGGCCATCCTTGCCGTTGCTTCTTTGGTGGTCGGTAACCTTGCCGCCATCATGCAAACCAATATCAAACGTATGCTTGCCTATTCCACCGTATCGCACATGGGCTTTATCCTGTTGGCGTTTATGGCAGGCGCGGTCGGCTTTACCGCAGGTTTGTATTACGCCATTACCTATGCTTTGATGGCGGCAGTCAGCTTCGGTGTTTTGATGGTATTGTCTACCAAAGACATTGAGTGTGAAGACATCAAAGACCTCGCAGGCCTCAACCAACGCCATGCATGGTTTGCCTTCCTGATGCTGCTGTCCATGTTCTCTATGGCAGGCATTCCTCCGCTGATGGGCTTTTACGCCAAGTTCGGCGTGATTATGGCGCTCTTGAAACAAGGCCATGTTTGGTTGTCCGTATTTGCCGTCATCATGTCGCTGATTGGTGCGTTCTACTACCTGCGCGTGGTCAAAGTCATCTACTTCGATGCTCCTGACCATGACCAGCCGGTCGGCAGTAACTATGCCGCTAAATTTGTTCTGACGGTCAATGCCTTCTTGCTGCTCCTGTGGGGTATCATGCCGCAAACCGTTATCGACTGGTGTGCCAAAGCATTGATAAATACCCTGTAAGCTTCAAACAAAACCAACGGCGGCTGTTCCAAAGTCGCCGTTTTTGTTAGGATTCTCATTCGGATGAAATATACCCAAAGTTCAGACGGCCTCAAGCCTTTGAACAATCATCAAGCAGGTATCATCAAGATATTGAATATTCCACGGATAATGATAGGCAAGAATGCCCATTTAACATGTTAAAATCACACACAGACCGTCTGAAAACAGAAAGACCATCATGACCGCATCCATGTACATTCTTTTGCTGTTGGCACTTATCTTTGCCAACGCACCATTTATTACCACCAAATTCTTCGGCATCATCGCCCTGAAACGCAAACACATCGGCCATCACTTGATCGAATTGCTGGCGGGCTTCCTTCTTACCGCGATTCTCGCCTATATTCTCGAATCACGCGCCGGAGCCGTACATGCCCAAGACTGGGAGTTTTACGCGACCGTTGTCTGCCTCTACCTGATTTTTGCTTTCCCATGCTTCGTATGGCGTTACTTTTGGAATGAGCGGAATAGAGAGTAGGATTTGAATAAGGAAAAGGCCGTCTGAAAGATTTTCAGACGGCCTTTATTTTGTTTGATGTTAAATATCGGTTAGAAAACAAGGCTGTTGGGACGTAAAGCCTTGTCGTGGGGGCGGTTTAACGGTACTATTCTTGGTTAATTCTGTTTTATTCCTATGAAATTGAAAGTATAAGATGATTAATGATATTCAAAAGACAGCTGAAGGCAAAATGCAGCGTTCTCTGGAAGTATTGAAAGACAATTTGGCTAAAGTACGTACCGGCCGTGCGCATACCGGCCTGCTCGACCAAGTGGAAGTGGAATACTGGGGTAGCATGGTGCCTGTGAGCCAAGTGGCAAACGTAACGCTTTTGGATGCGCGTACGATCGGTGTGAAACCTTTCGAGAGCAATATGGCTGCAAAAGTCGAGAAAGCGATCCGTGATTCCAACTTGGGCCTGAACCCTGCTTCTGTCGGCGATTTGATCCGTGTCCCTATGCCTATGTTGACTGAGGAACGCCGTAAAGATTTGATCAAAGTGGTACGCGGAGAGGCGGAAGAAGGCCGTGTGTCTATCCGCAATGTGCGCCGTGATGCAAACGACCACATCAAAAAATTGTTGAAAGATAAAGAAATTTCTGAAGATGAAGCACGCCGTGGCGAGGAAGCGGTTCAGAAGTTGACCGACAAATACATTGCTGAGGCAGACAAGCTCTTGGCTGCCAAAGAAGAAGATTTGATGGCGATTTAATCCTGTGTGCAAACCGTTCAGACGGCCTTTGGACGGTTTGCTCCCTGAAAGGCAGACATGAAAAGCAGTACGCAGACGATTTTGGAACACTCTGCCATCCCCCGACATATTGCTGTGATTATGGACGGTAACGGACGTTGGGCAAAGAAGCGTTTTCTTCCCCGTGTGATGGGGCATAAGCGCGGCTTGGATGCGCTGGAGAACATGGTGAAGCATTGTGCTGAACTGGGTGTGCGGTATTTGACCGTGTTTGCTTTTTCGACTGAAAACTGGCGACGCCCCGAGGAAGAGGTTTCTTTTCTGATGGGGCTGTTTTTGCAGGCTTTGCAAAAGCAGGTGCGCCGTTTGCACGATAACAATATGCGCTTGAGGATCATCGGCAGCCGTGAGCGGTTTAACGCTGAAATCCTGAAGGGGATTGAGGCGGCAGAGGCGTTGACGGCAAACAATACCGGCTTGACTTTGAGCATTGCCGCCGATTATGGCGGCCGTTGGGATATTTTGCAGGCGGCAAATCAGTTGATTGCCGAGGGTGTAACTGAGATTACGGAAGAGGCGTTGTCGCGCTATTTGATGTTGGGTGATGCACCCGAGCCGGATTTGTTTATCCGCACCGGCGGCGAGACGCGCATCAGTAATTTCCTTCTGTGGCAGATGGCGTATGCGGAATTGTATTTTACGGATACGCTGTGGCCTGATTTTAATGAGAAATCGCTGAATGAAGCGATTGTTTCGTTCCAAAAACGGGAACGCCGCTTCGGGCGGACTTCCGAACAGCTGCCGGTTGAGCAGCAACGGGGTTGAGAACTATGTTGAAACAACGGATTTTAACGGCGCTGTGGCTTTTGCCGCTGATGCTGGGTATGCTGTTTTATGCGCCTATGTGGCTGTGGGCGGCGTTTTGCGGCCTGATTGCCATGCTGACTTTGTGGGAATATGCCCGTATGAGCGGCTTGGACAAGCTGAAAATCAATCATTATTTGGCTTCAACGCTGGTGTTTGGCGTGATTGCCTATGCCGGCGGTTGGCAGTTGCCTGATTTGGTTTGGTATGTCGTATTGGCGTTTTGGCTGATTGTCATGCCTTGGTGGCTGAAAGCGAAATGGAAGTTGAACGGCGGCTGGCAGGCTTACACGGTCGGTTGGTTGTTGGTGATGCCGTTTTGGTTCGCACTGGTTTACCTGCGCCCTCATCCTGAAGACGCGCTGTCTTTATTGGCGATTATGGGTTTGGTGTGGGTGGCCGATATTGGTGCATATTTCTGCGGCAAATCGTTTGGCAAGCGCAAAATTGCGCCGACCATCAGTCCGGGTAAAAGCTGGGAAGGTGCGATCGGCGGCGCATTATGCGTTGCCGTGTACATGACCATCGTATGGAAAGCCGGTTGGCTGGCTTTTGAAGCCGGTTGGTTAAAAACTATTTTGATCGGCTTGATTCTGACCGTTGTCAGCGTGTGCGGCGATTTGCTGGAAAGCTGGCTCAAACGTGCGGCCGGTATCAAAGACAGCAGCAATCTGCTGCCGGGTCACGGCGGCGTGTTCGACCGTGTGGACAGTCTGATCGCCGTTATCAGCATTTATGCCGCCTTTGTATATTTGTTTTAAACCGCCTGTCTGACGTGGTTGAGGGAGCTGATTGTGTCCGAACAAAAACATATTTCATCTTTATCGATCTTGGGCGTATTGTTGGCACTGGGATTGATGGCTGCGGCGTTTATTTTGGGCGTGCAGTTTAAGAACCTGCGTCAACCCGGGACGATTACCGTAAAAGGTTTGGCGGAGAAAAACTTCCAATCCGACAGCGCGACGTGGAATACGGGCGTGAACGCGCACGGCGAAAGCTATCAGGAAGTTTTGGATTTGCTAACGGCAAGACGTAAGAAGCTGTCTAAATTTTTGGGCGAGCAAGGCTTTACGGCGGCTGAAATGAAAGTGAGCCTGCCTGAAGTGTCACGCGTTTTCAATGAAACCCGTGACGAACTCGGCAACGTAACCCGCACGCCCAACGGCTACGATGGCGACCTCAATATTGTGGTCAACACCAAAAAATTGGACAAAATCCAAGCCGCCCAGCGCGCCATTTTGAACTTCCGTGCGCAAAACGAATTTATCCGCTTCGACAATCCGCAATATTTGCTGGGCAATTTGGAAACCATCAAACGCGATTTGATTACGCAGGCGACTGAGGATGCGCAGAAACGCGCGGCCGAATTTGCCAAAACCGGCGGCGGCAAAGTGGGCGCCATGCGTTCTGCTTCGCAAGGCTCGTTCAACATCTATGCCGACACCGGCAGCAGCGAGGACGACGAATACGGCGGTTCTTACGATAAAAGCACCGTCGGCAAACAAGTCCGACTGGTTGTTACCATCGAATACGGCATTGAGTAATTCTTTCAGACGGCCTTTTCAGCTGGGAGGCAAAAGGCCGTCTGAAAATTGAAAACGGCAAAGAAATTTATTTCAAACACAATGAATACCGTTTGCACAGCACATAAAGAACACACCATGACACAACAAGTTCTGACCATATTAGGCAGTACCGGCAGCATAGGCGAAAGCACTTTAGACGTTGTCTCCCGCCATCCCGAAAAATTCCGCGTGTTCGCGCTGGCAGGGCATAGGCAGGTGGACAAGCTGGCGGTGCAATGCAAACAGTTCCGCCCGGAATATGCCGTTGTCGGCGATACTGGCCATGCGGCCGAGCTGGAAAAGAAACTCAAGCAAGAAGGCATCAGTACGCAGGTTTTATATGGAGCTCAAGCCCTGATTGATGTCGCCTCTGCCGAGGAAGTCAGCGGCGTGATGTGTGCCATTGTCGGCGCGGCCGGTTTGCCGTCGGCTTTGGCCGCCGCTCAAAAAGGCAAAACCATTTATCTGGCAAACAAAGAAACACTGGTGGTTTCCGGCGCATTGTTTATGGAAACCGCCTGTCAAAACGGCGCTACTGTCTTGCCGATTGACAGCGAACACAACGCCATCTTCCAAGTATTGCCAAGGGATTACACAGGCCGTCTGAATGAGCACGGTATCAATTCGATTATTCTGACTGCATCGGGCGGCCCCTTCCTTAACACCGATTTAAGTACATTTGACAGCATTACGCCCGAGCAGGCGGTCAAGCATCCGAATTGGAGCATGGGGCGCAAAATTTCTGTCGATTCCGCGTCAATGATGAATAAGGGCTTGGAGTTGATTGAGGCGCATTGGCTGTTTAACTGTCCGCCGGAAAAACTAGAAGTCGTCATCCATCCGCAATCCGTGATTCACAGCATGGTGCGTTATCGCGATGGTTCGGTATTGGCGCAGTTGGGCAATCCCGATATGCGTACGCCGATTGCCTATTGCTTGGGCCTGCCCGAACGTATCGATTCCGGCGTGGGCGAGCTGGATTTCGGCGCATTGTCCGCGTTGACCTTCCAAAAGCCTGACTTTGACCGTTTCCCGTGTTTGAAACTTGCCTATCAGGCCATGAATGCAGGCGGCGCCGCGCCTTGCGTGTTGAACGCCGCAAACGAAGTGGCCGTGGCCGCTTTCTTGGATAAACGCATCAAGTTTACCGATATTGCCCAAGTCGTAGCCCACTGCCTTGCCCAGGATTTTTCAGACGGCCGTCACGATATCGAAGGCCTGCTGGCGCAAGACGCGCAAACACGCAGGCAGGCAGAAGCCTTTATCGGCAAACAATAAAGCTTCAATGACAGGCCGTCTGAAACGTCAACCGCTTGGCATTTAGGCAGACAAAATGGAGCAACTGCCTTTATAATCGGTTTTCAGACGGCCTTATCCGTTGATTATTACATTCCACTCAGGGGATTTTTTTGCAAACCTTTTTAGCCTTTATCGTCGCCATTCTGATTTTGGTCAGCCTGCATGAGTTCGGACACTATATTGTTGCCCGCTGGTGCGGCGTTAAAGTCGTGCGCTTTTCCGTCGGCTTCGGTAAGCCCTTTTTCACCCGAAAGCGCGGCGATACCGAGTGGTGTCTTGCCCCGATTCCGCTGGGCGGTTACGTTAAAATGGTCGATACGCGCGAAGGTGAGGTGGCGGAGGCGGATTTGCCGTACGCCTTTGACAAGCAGCATCCGGCCAAGCGCATCGCCATTGTCGTCGCCGGCCCTTTGACCAATTTGATTTTGGCCGTTTTGCTTTACGGCTTGAGCTTTTCTTTCGGCGTGACCGAGTTGCGCCCTTATGTCGGCATGGTCGAGCCTGCCAGCATTGCCGCCAAATCAGGTTTTCAGGCAGGCGATAAAATTGTATCGGTCAACGGAATTGCCGTTAAAGACTGGAGTGATGCGCAAACCGAGATGGTGTTGAACCTTGAAGCCGGTCCTGTAAAAGTTGCTGTTCAGACGGCCTCCAATACCCAAGCCATCCGCATAATTGATGCCGCCGGCACGCCTGAAGCAGGTAAAGTTGCGAAAAGCCAAGGCAACATTGGCCTTTTGCCTTTTAGAATTACTAACCGCATCGGCAAAGTCTTGGCCAATAGTCCGGCCGAAAAAGCAGGTTTGAAGGAAAACGACAAACTGCTGACCGCCGATGGGAAGCCCATCGAAAGCTGGCAGGCATGGACGGAACTTTTCCGCGCCAGCCCCGGCAAACGAATCGAACTGACTTACGAGCGCGACGGAAAAGTGCTGGCAACCGCTATCCGGCCGGACAGCGTCGAGCAGTCGGCAGGCGTGCTGGTGGGTAGAGCAGGGCTTGCCGCCCAAGCGGATAAAGAGTGGGATAAAACCATCCGCTACCGTTATACGCCTTCCGTTGCCCAAGCCTTTGAATTGGGTTGGAACAAAACCGTCAACTATTCGTGGACGACCCTCAAATTTTTCGGAAAACTGGTTACAGGCAATGCTTCTTTGAACCATATTTCCGGTCCCCTGACCATTGCCGATGTCGCCGGACAGTCCGCCAAACTCGGATTGCAGAGCTACCTCGAATTTCTGGCTTTGGTCAGCATCAGCTTAGGCGTGTTGAACCTTTTGCCCGTGCCCGTTTTAGACGGCGGACATCTGGTTTTCTATACCGCCGAATGGATACGCGGAAAGCCTTTGAGCGAGCGCATACAGGCAGTCGGCCTGCGTTTCGGACTGGCAGCCATGCTTTTGATGATGGCTGTGGCTTTCTTTAATGACATCAACCGTTTGTTTGGATAATTTATGAAACTGAACCAGATTGCTTCCGCTTTAATGGTATTGAGCCTGTCTCCACTGGCATTGGCTGACTTTACCATTCAGGACATCCGCGTCGAAGGCCTGCAACGCACCGAGCCGAGTACCGTCTTCAACTACCTGCCCGTTAAAGTCGGTGATAATTTCAATGATGCGCGCAGTGAAGAAATCATCAAAAAACTCTACGCAACCGGTTTCTTTGACGACGTGCGCGTCGAAACCATGGACAATCAAGTCCTACTGACCGTGATTGAGCGTCCGACCATCAGCTCGCTCAATATTACCGGCGCGAAAATGCTGCAAAACGATGCCATCAAGAAAAACCTTGAAGCATTTGGTTTGGCGCAATCCCAATACTTCAACCAAGCAACGCTGAACCAAGCCGTTGCCGGTTTGAAAGAAGAGTATTTGAGCCGTGGCAAACAGTCTGTCCAAATCACTCCGACTGTAACTAAACTCGCCCGCAACCGCGTGTCTATCGATATTGCCATCGAAGAGGGCAAATCTACCAAGATTACCGATATTTCCTTTGAAGGCAACGAAGTTTATTCCGACCGCCGCCTGCTGAAACAAATGTCCCTGAGCGAAGGCGGCATGTGGACTTGGATCACCAAGAGCAACCAGTTTAATGAGCAAAAATTTGCTCAGGACATGGAAAAAATCACCAATTACTACCAAAACAACGGCTACTTCAACTTCCGTATTTTGGATACCGATATCCAAACCAACGAAGACAAAACCAAGCAAACCATTAAAGTAACCGTCAGCGAAGGCGACCGCTTCCGCTGGGGCAATGTACGCATCGAAGGCGATACGCTGGAAGTGCCGAAAGAAGATTTGGAAAAACTGCTGACCATGAAGCCGGGCAAATGGTACGAGCGCGCGCAAATGTCCAATTCGCTCGAAGCCATCCAAAACCGCATGGGTCAGGCAGGTTACGCATTCAGCGAAATCAATGTCCAACCGATTCCCAATGCCGAAACGCATACTGTTGATTTTGTGTTGACCGTTCAACCGGGCCGCAAAATCTATGTGAACGAAATCAACATTACCGGCAACAACAAAACCCGTGACGAAGTCATCCGCCGCGAGTTGCGTCAAATGGAATCGGCGCCTTACGATTCTGCCAAACTGCAACGTTCTAAAGAGCGCGTTGAGTTGTTGGGCTATTTCGACAACGTTCAATTTGATGCGGCTCCTGTGGCCAATACGCCTGACCAAGTCGACCTGAACATGAGCCTGACCGAACGTTCTACCGGCTCGCTCGACTTGAGCGCAGGTTGGGTTCAGGATACCGGTTTGGTGATGTCTGCCGGCGTGGCTCAAGACAACCTGTTCGGTACGGGTAAATCCGTTGCCTTGCGTGCTTCCCGCAGTAAAACCACAGTAAACGGCTCATTGTCGTTTACCGACCCATACTTCACACCTGACGGCGTAAGCTTGGGCTACGACCTTTACGGCAAGACTTACGACCCGCGTAAAGCTTCTTCCAGCGCGAAACAGTATAAAACCACGACTTTCGGCGGCGGTTTGCGTATCGGTATTCCGGTTACCGAATATGACCGTGTGAATTTCGGTTTGGCCGCAGAGCGTCTGACTGTTAACACCTACAAAGGCGCGCCTAAACGCTATGCCGACTTTATCAAACAATACGGCAAAGGCGACGGTAGCGGCGTGGGTAACTTCAAAGGCTGGTTGTACAAAGGTACCATCGGCTGGGGCCGCAACAAAACCGACAATGCCTTGTGGCCGACCCGCGGTTACCTGACCGGCGTAAACGGCGAAATCGCCTTGCCGGGAAGCGACCTGCAATACTACACCCTGACCCACAACCAAACTTGGTTCTTCCCGTTGAGCAAAGATTTCACATTGATGCTGGGTGGCGAAGTCGGTTATGGCAACGGCTACGGCAAAACCAAAACCATGCCGTTCTTTGAAAACTTCTACGGCGGCGGCTTAGGCTCTGTCCGCGGCTTTGAAAGCGGTACGCTGGGCCCGAAAGTTTATGACGAATACGGCGAGAAAATCAGCTACGGCGGTAACAAAAAAGCCAACGTTTCCGCAGAGTTGCTCTTCCCGATGCCGGGCATTAAAGACTCGCGTACTGTACGTTTGAGCCTGTTTGCCGATGCAGGCAGCGTGTGGGATGGCAAAACCTACAGCGATAGTAGCAGTAATTTTTATTACACCAACAATGATGCTCAAAACCCATACGGTTTAGGCAAGACCCACAAATCGACATTCAAAAACGAATTGCGTTACTCTGCCGGTGCTGCCGTGACCTGGCTCTCTCCGCTGGGTCCGATGAAGTTCAGTTATGCTTATCCGATTAAGAAAAAAGAAGGCGACGAAATCCAACGCTTCCAATTCCAACTCGGTACGACATTCTGATGATGTTTAGGCCGTCTGAAACCGGGTTTGTCCGTTTCAGACGGCCTCATGGCAGATTGGCGGCAAGCTTATTGCAAACCGCCCGTTTGTTTTCAAGCAAGGATTTTTATCATGAGTAAAATAGCCGACACCCTCCGTGTCCTCGCCGTAGCCCTGCCGGGTTTCGTGCTGTTGCCGCAAGCGGCGGCGGATGGCGTGCAGAAAATCGGTTTTATCAATACCGAGCGCGTTTATCAGGAATCCAAGCAGGCGCAAAACATTCAGATGACTTTGGAAAAAGAGTTCAAAAGCCGTCAAACCGCCTTGCAAAAGCTGCAGCAGGAAGGCGAGGCTTTGGAGCGAAAACTGAGCGGTGACAAGCTCAGCGACAGCCAAAGGGAAGCGGAAACCCAAAAATGGCGCAATCTGGTACAGAAATTCCGCAAGCAGCAGGCCGAGTTGGCTGAAGACTACAACTTGCGCCGCAATGAAGAATTCGCCGCGCTCCAGCAAAATGCCAACCGCGTCATCGTCGATTTAGCCAAACGCGAAGGTTACGACTTCATCTTGCAGGACGTGATTTACGTCAACGGCCGCTACGACATTACCGATAGCGTTATCAAAGCCCTAAATGCTCACTGACCCTGCTCGGCAGCGAATGTAACCATACAGACAAACCTAAGGCCGTCTGAAACCCAAACCGGCATCTTTCAGACGGCCTGACATCTTGACGGCAGATTATCATGACTTCACAAGCATACACCCTGTCCCAAATCGTTTCCCAACTCGGCGGCGAATGGAAAGGCGAAGACATCGCCATTACCGCCGTCCGTCCGTTGGATCAGGCTCAGGCGGAACACATCAGCTTTTTGGCCAATCCGAAATACAAAGCCGAAGTACACGACAGCCAGGCAGGCGCAGTGATTGTGTCGCCGAAAGCCGCAGATGAATTTGCAGGCCGCAACCTGATTGTGGCTGCCGACCCTTATCTTTATTTTGCCAAAGTGGCACGATTGTTCTCGCCGATTGTCAAAGCACAGGGCGGTGTACATCCGACTGCCGTTGTTGAGGCCAGCGCCAAAGTGCCGGCAAGCTGCGAAATCGGCGCGAATGCCTATATCGGCGCGAATGCCGTATTGGGCGAAGGCTGCCGTATTTTGGCCAATGCCGTTGTCCAACACGATTGTACGTTGGGTGATGAAGTCGTGTTGCATTCCAACTCCGTCATCTATTACGGCTGCACTTTGGGCAACCGTGTTGAAATCCACAGCGGCGCCGTCATCGGTGCGGACGGTTTCGGCTTGGCCTTCGCTGGCGATTCATGGTTTAAAATCCCGCAAACCGGCGCAGTCACGTTGGGCGATGATGTGGAAATCGGTTCGAACACCAATATCGACCGCGGCGCAATGAGCGACACGACCGTCGGCAACGGCACCAAAATCGACAACCAAGTCCAAATCGGCCACAACTGCAAAATCGGTTCGCACACCGTTATCGCCGCCAAAACCGGCATTTCCGGCAGCGTCACCATCGGCAATTATTGTATTATCGGCGGCGGCGTCGGCACGGTCGGACACATCGAAATCGCCGATAAAACCACCATCGGCGGCGGTACATCCGTTACCCACAGCATTACCGAAAGCGGCCAGCATCTGGCCGGTATTTTCCCGATGTCGGGCTACAAAGACTGGGCGCGCAATGCCGTTTATATCCACCGTTTGAGCGAAATGAACAAACGCCTAAAAACGCTGGAAAAACAGCTTGCCGACAGCGACGAAGCCTAAAGGCAGTGCAAACGGTCCGCGCCCCCGCATCCGAATACGTTTAAACCCAATACAAACAAGGAAAGACGAACATCATGGACGTACAACTCCCGATCGAAGCCAAAGACATTCAAAAACTTATCCCACACCGTTATCCGTTTTTGCAACTCGACCGCATTACTGCGTTCGAACCGATGAAAACCCTGACTGCGATTAAAAACGTCACCATGAACGAGCCGCAGTTCCAAGGCCACTTTCCCGACCTGCCCGTGATGCCCGGCGTGTTGATTATCGAAGCCATGGCGCAAGCGTGCGGCACACTGGCCATCCTCAGCGAAGGTGGCCGCAAAGAAAACGAATTCTTCTTCTTTGCCGGTATCGACGATGCCCGTTTCAAACGCCAAGTCATCCCCGGCGACCAACTGGTTTTTGAAGTCGAGCTGTTGACCAACAAACGTGGTATCGGCAAATTCAATGCCGTTGCCAAAGTCGACGGCCAAGTTGCCGTTGAAGCCGTGATTATGTGCGCCAAACGCGTGGTGTAAGAATGGGACAGGCCGTCTGAACGTTCAGGCGGCATCTTGCAGGCAATACCTGTATCAGACAGCAAGGAGACAGCATGACCCTTATCCATCCGACCGCCGTCATCGACCCTAAAGCCGAACTCGACTCCAGCGTCAAAGTCGGCCCGTACAGCATCATCGGCCCCAATGTCCAAATTGGTGCGAATACCGAAATCGGCCCGCACGTCGTCATCAACGGCCATACGACCATCGGTGAAAACAACCGCATTTTCCAATTTGCCAGCCTCGGTGAAATTCCGCAGGACAAAAAATACCGCGACGAGCCGACCAAGCTGATTATCGGCAACGGCAACACCATCCGCGAATTTACGACGTTCAACCTCGGCACAGTCACCGGCATCGGCGAAACCCGTATCGGCGACGACAACTGGATTATGGCCTACTGCCACCTCGCCCATGACTGCGTGGTCGGCAACCATACCATCTTCGCCAACAATGCCTCACTCGCAGGCCACGTTACCATCGGCGACTACGTCGTCTTGGGCGGCTACACGCTGGTGTTCCAGTTCTGCCAAATCGGCGATTACGCCATGACCGCGTTTGCCGCCGGCGTACACAAAGACGTACCGCCGTACTTTATGGCTGCAGGCTACCGCGCCGAACCGGCCGGTCTCAACAGCGAAGGTATGCGCCGCAACGGTTTCACGGCCGAACAAATTGCCTCCGTCAAAGATGTGTATAAAACCATTTACCATCGCGGCATTCCGTTTGAAGAGGCCAAGGCAGACATTCTGAAACGTGCCGAAACCCAAAGCGAATTGGCGGTATTTAAAGACTTTTTTGCACAATCCACACGCGGCATTATCCGTTGATGGATGGATTGAAGGCCGTCTGAAACTTTTTCAGACGGCCTTTGGATTGCAAAAATCCGCGCAGTGGGGCAGTTTTCCTGTCTGTTTGCGCTGATGCCGTCTGAAAACGGGTGGGTAAATGTCCGCCCCCAAATCTTTTAGCTTCCGAACCTCAACAACATGAACCCCAAACCTTCCCCCCTTATCGCCATCAGCGTCGGTGAAGCTTCCGGCGACTTGCTTGGCGCACATTTAATCCGTGCCATTAAGGCGCGTTGCCCGAATGCGCGGTTTACCGGCATCGGCGGCGAGCGCATGAAGGCGGAGGGTTTCGAGAGTTTGTACGATCAGGAAAAGCTGGCGGTGCGTGGTTTTGTTGAGGTCATCAAACGCCTGCCGCAGATTTTGAAAATCCGCAAAGGGCTGGTGAACGATTTAATCCGCCTCAAGCCGGATGTGTTTATCGGCATCGATGCGCCGGACTTTAATCTCGGCGTGGCGGAAAAACTCAAGCAGGCAGGCATTCATACCATTCATTACGTCAGCCCGTCGGTTTGGGCATGGCGGCGCGAACGGGTCAATAAAATTGTGCATCAGGTCAACCGCGTGTTGTGCCTGTTTCCGATGGAGCCTCAGCTTTATATCGATGCCGGCGGCAAGGCTGAGTTTGTCGGCCATCCGATGGCGCAAACCATGCCAGTGGAAGCGGATAGGGCGGCGGCACGGCAGAAGCTGGGCGTGCCTGCGGACGTGCCCGTGTTTGCCATATTGCCCGGCAGCCGTGTGAGCGAAATCGATTACATGGCGGCGGTGTTTTTTCAGACGGCCTTATTGCTGCTGAAACGTTATCCGCAGGCACAGTTTTTGCTGCCTGTGGCAACGGCCGCAACGCGCAAACGCATTAGCGAAATTTTGGCGCAGCCTGAGTTCGCAGTCCTTCCTATTACGTTGACCGACAAGCAGTCGGATACGGTTTGCACCGCTGCCGACGTGGTATTGGTCACCAGCGGTACGGCGACTTTGGAAGTGGCCTTGTGCAAGCGGCCTATGGTCATCAGCTACAAGATTTCACCGCTGACTTATGCGTATGTGAAAAACAAAATCAAAGTGCCGCATGTCGGTTTGCCCAATATTCTGTTGGGTAAAGCTGTCGCTCCCGAGTTGCTACAACACGACGCCGTCCCTGAAAAACTGGCGCAGGCCGTTGCAGACTGGTATGACCGCCCTGAAGCCGTGGCCGCATTGGAACAGGATTTCCACGCCTTGCATCTGCTGTTGAAAAAAGATACGGCGGCATTGGCGGCGGCGGCAGTATTGGAAGAAGCCGGATTTTCAGACGGCCTGAAAGACAAGTAAGGAAAATACATGAATTTATTGGGAGCCTTGGCCAAGGTTGGCAGCCTGACGATGGTGTCGCGCATTTTAGGCTTTGTGCGCGATACGATTATCGCCCGTGCGTTTGGTGCAGGCATGGCGACGGATGCGTTTTTTGTCGCGTTCAAACTGCCCAACCTGCTGCGGCGCGTGTTTGCAGAAGGCGCATTTGCCCAAGCCTTCGTACCGATTTTGGCGGAATACAAAGAAACCCGCTCGCCCGAAGCCACGCAGGCGTTTGTGCGTCATGTGGCCGGTATGTTGTCGTTTGTATTGGTCATCGTTACCGCGCTGGGCATACTTGCCGCGCCGTGGGTGATTTATGTTTCCGCGCCCGGTTTTGCCAAAGAAGCCGATAAGTTTCAGCTTTCTATCGACCTGCTGCGGGTGACGTTTCCTTATATTTTATTGATTTCCTTGTCGTCTTTTGTCGGCTCAATCCTTAATTCCTATCATAAATTCGGTATCCCCGCTTTTACGCCGACATTTTTGAATATTTCCTTTATCGTCTTTTCCCTGTTTTTTGTACCATATTTCGATCCGCCTGTTATGGCTTTGGCGTGGGCGGTATTTGTCGGCGGTGTGTTGCAGCTGGTGTTCCAACTGCCTTGGTTGGCGAAACTAGGCTTCTTGAAAATGCCCAAACTCAGCTTTAAAGATGCAGCGGTCAACCGCGTAATGAAACAGATGGGGCCGGCTATTTTGGGCGTGAGCGTGGCGCAGATTTCCTTGGTTATCAACACCATTTTCGCCTCGTTTTTGCAGTCCGGCAGCGTGTCATGGATGTATTACGCCGACCGGTTGATGGAATTGCCGACCGGCGTTTTGGGCGTAGCACTCGGTACAATCTTATTGCCCACCTTGTCCAAACATGCCGCCAGTCAGGATACCGAGCAGTTTTCCGGCCTGCTCGACTGGGGTTTGCGCCTGTGCATGCTGCTGACCCTGCCTGCCGCCGTCGGCCTTGCCGTGTTGTCTTTCCCTCTGGTTACGACCTTGTTCATGTACCGTGAATTTACGCTGCACGACGCGCAAATGACCCAACATGCGCTGATTGCCTACTCCTTCGGCTTGATCGGTCTAATTATGATTAAAGTGTTGGCTCCCGGTTTCTACGCGCGCCAAAACATCAAAACCCCCGTTAAAGTCGCTATTTTCACGCTGATTTGCACGCAGTTGATGAACCTTGCCTTCATTTCGCCGCTTAAACACGTCGGCCTGTCCCTCGCTATCGGTTTGGGCGCGTGTCTGAATGCAGGTTTGCTGTTTTTCCTTTTGCGCAAACACGGTATCTACCGCCCCGGTAAAGGATGGGCAGCGTTTTTGGTCAAAATGGTCATCTCTTTGGTCGTCATGGGCGGCGGTTTGTGGCTGGCGCAATATTATCTGCCGTTTGAATGGGTACACGTCGGCGGCTTTAAAAAAGCAGGCCAACTCTGCGTCCTGATTGCCTTGGGCGGAGGCCTCTACTTTGTTTCCCTCGCCGCGCTCGGCTTCCGTCCGCATCATTTCCGTAGAGTGGAAAAATAAGCAACCGTAGGGCGTATAGCTTGGCTTAAAGACTATTCGCAAAAAAGGCCGTCTGAAACATTTTCAGACGGCCTTTTATTTTATTTCGAACGCAGATTTTCAATCAATTCTTTCAGTAATAGATTTTCATCTATTTTTTGCTGTAGCAGTTGATCTTTGTGCAACATTAATTCTTGTTGATGTTTAATAGTCAGCTTTAATTTTTCAATTTCTGCAGTTAACTCTTGTGAAGGTGTTGCATAGAAAGAAATATCACTGTTGTTGTCGCCTTCATTAATTTGGCATACAAAACCTTTATTTTCGGATTGAAGCAAATCGAGTAAGTCAATATGAAAAATTTCAGCAATTTGCTCCAGGCGTGGTAAGTTCAATCTAGTTTCACCGCGTTCAATTTTTGCATAACCGTTGGTGGAAAGATTTAATTTATCCGCAACCTCTTCCTGTGACCATTGGTTCATTTCTCGCATTAACCGGATTTTTTCATATGTCTTCATAGTTACCACTTTTTATTAATTTCAACCCAAACTTCAGTAGGATTTTATCACTTTTGGTTGCTGGCTTACCAGCAGTTGGTTACATAAAATTATGCCATTATAAATAGATACCTTAAGCATAATGATGGGTTGGAGAACTTTTATTTCCTTTGTGTTTTTCTTAACTATTACCATGCAAAGCCATGCTCGGGAAATTGTGCAACAAGCTGCTGCTCAATGTTTTCAGGCTGCCTATCCGCAAACTGTTAAAGCTATCGGCGCAACCGTTTCGGTTAACGGACAAACATTTGCATTGGCAAAATCGAAATATTCAGATTATTTTAAAAAATTGAATAGCGCAGGTTTATTAGATCAACTGGAACAGATTTATCCTTTGGATTTTTCAACTCCTAAAGCTAATGAAGATGCAGGGCGTTTGCGTGATGATGCTTTCTTTGCTGAAATGTATGGCGAAAATGAGGCAGAGGTAAGAAAAAATTTGGTCCCTATCTATTGGGCTCCGTCAGGAAGAACAGTTATGTTTAACAAAGTAAATGGAGCAGCTGAAAAACTGGAGACAGTTGGTAGAGAGTTGGCGGCTGATTTTAACTTAAAAAGTTATGCTGCCAAAACTGCAGGGACATTTAACTATCGCTTCATTAGTGGAACTAAGCGGCGTAGTGCCCATGCTTTCGGTATTGCCATTGACTTCTCATTGCCTAAAGGCCTAGGTACATATTGGCAGTGGTCAGGCTGTAAAGAGGGTAAAGCCTGTACCTATCCACAAGCTCTGCGCCAAGATGCTATCTTAAAGAGAATGGTTGCAGTCTTTGAAAAGCATGGCTTCATTTGGGGAGGGAAATGGTATCACTATGATTCCGTGCATTTTGAATATAGGCCGGAATTATTAATCAAACAATGTCGTTCACTTTAAAGGAAAACTTATGAAAAAATGGTTAATTTTAGGAAGTATTTTATTATCAACACAAGCTTTCTCATCAGATTATCTATGTTCTTATCGTGCGAGGATATCTCAGAACGATAAATTTAACAGCAGCGGTAATTATATCGCTACGCAATACAGTAAAGATGTTGTTGCTGCTATCATCCGCCAAGAACGTGCCAATTTCCACAAATTTGGTGTGCGAGATAACGAAGATGAAGGCGATTGCGTATTTGCGTCAGCCGAAAATCGTTCGCGCTTAGAACGTTGGTTAGCTTCGGGTAGTATTGGACAGGCTACTATCCGTCGCATTGTTGATGGCAATCCCGTAATTTACGTTGATATTTACCGCAACCGTGTCAGTGTGAGCACCCGTTGATGATTAAAGGTTTGTTATATATCAGTGCAGTAGGTCTGTTCTTGCTATCAGGCTGTGGCTCTAAAAATAAAATTGCTTGTAGTGATGAGAATGGACTACTTGTCTTGAAAAATTTAGTTACCGAAGCTACAGAAAAGCAGTTACGTTCAGAGAATAGTAACTTAACTTTGTCTTCAATCCGTGCAACAATTGCAAAAATCGGAATGTCTTTTGAAGATATCCGCACATCTAAAAATGATCCTAACAGTAATAAAGTTTTTTGTGAAAGTAAGCTCACGCTTAGCATACCTACTGGCCTTCTTAGCGATATACAGGTTGCATTAGAGGAAAGTGGACAGAACGATAACATAGAAAAATTTCTGACGAGCTTTAATTATAAGAAATCAGCAACCGCTGCCAATAAATATCAAATTGATCTTGTTTATAATCTTCAGCCGACCGATGATGGGAAACAGATTTATTCTGAAATAGAAGATAGTATCAATGCTGTTGCTGGTATTAGTTCAATGTTGAATTATGCTTTGTCAAAAAACATAATTATCAACCAGAATTTAGAAGAAAAACGTGCTAAGGAAGAAATTGAGAATCAGGAGGCAGCTTACCATAGGTCAGAATGGCAACAACAGTCCTTCGATGAGATGAATCCTGTACAATTACCTGAGACTAACGTATCCAGTCCTGATGAAATAAGGCCTACAGATGAAATGAGTGTAGTGCAATAAGAAAACAACTCCCCAAAAAAGGCCGTCTGAAACATTTTCAGACGGCCTTTTCTTGCTTTACGTTTTAACTGTAAAGCTTCGCTCCTTTTTTGACGAACTCAATCGCTTTTTCTTCCATGCCTTGCTGCTGGGCTTTTTGCTTGTCGGCGTAGTCGCGCACTTCCTGCGTGATTTTCATCGAGCAGAATTTGGGGCCGCACATCGAGCAGAAGTGGGCGATTTTCGCGCCTTCGGCGGGCAGGGTTTCGTCGTGGAAGCTCTCGGCGCGTTCGGGGTCGAGGCTTAAGCGGAATTGGTCGCGCCAGCGGAATTCGAAACGTGCCTTGCTCAGGGCGTTGTCGCGTAATTGTGCACCCGGCCAGCCTTTGGCGAGGTCGGCGGCGTGGGCGGCAAGTTTGTAGGTAATGATGCCGGTGCGCACGTCTTCTTTGTCGGGCAGGCCGAGATGCTCTTTCGGGGTAACGTAGCAAAGCATGGCTGTGCCGTACCAGCCGATATTGGTCGCGCCTATGCCCGAGGTGATGTGGTCGTAGCCGGGGGCGATGTCGGTAACGAGTGGGCCGAGGGTGTAGAAAGGCGCTTCAAAGCAGTGTTGAAGCTCTTCGGTCATGTTTTCTTTCACGCGTTGCAACGGTACATGGCCGGGGCCTTCGATCATCACTTGTACGTCGTGTTTCCACGCTTTGGCGGTCAATTCGCCCAAGGTGTGCAGCTCAGCGAATTGGGACTCGTCGTTGGCATCGGCAATGCAGCCGGGGCGCAGGCCGTCGCCGAGGCTGAACGACACGTCGTAGGCTTTCATGATTTCGCAGATTTCGTCGAAATGCGTGTAGAGGAAGTTTTCCTGATGGTGGGCAAGACACCATTTCGCCATGATGGAGCCACCGCGCGATACGATGCCGGTCAGGCGGTCGGCCGTCATCGGTACATAACGCAGCAATACGCCTGCGTGCAGGGTGAAATAGTCTACGCCTTGTTCCGCCTGCTCGATTAAGGTGTCGCGCACCAAATTCCAAGTCAGGTCTTCGGCGATGCCGCCGGTTTTTTCCAAAGCCTGATAGATGGGTACCGTGCCGATGGGAACGGGCGCGTTGCGGATAATCCATTCGCGCGTTTCGTGGATGTGCGCGCCGGTGGACAAATCCATAATCGTGTCCGCGCCCCAACGCAGCGACCACACCATTTTTTCGACTTCTTCGGTCAGGCTGGAGGTTACGGCAGAGTTACCCAAGTTGCCGTTGATTTTGACGCGGAAGTTACGGCCGATAATCATCGGTTCGAGTTCAGGATGGTTGATGTTGGCAGGGATAATCGCGCGTCCGGCGGCGATTTCTTGGCGCACAAATTCGGGCGTGATTTGGTCGGGATGGGTTGGGATATTCGCGCCGAAACTTTGCCCTGCGTGTTGTTTCAAGAGCTTGGCGTATTCAGGCCGTCTGAAAAGCTCGTCCAGCTTCATGCGTTCGCGTATGGCGACAAACTCCATTTCCGGCGTGATGATGCCTTGGCGGGCGTAGTGGAGCTGGGTTACATTGCGGCCTGCTTTGGCGCGGCGCGGACGGGTGATTTGGTTGAAGCGAAGATGGGCGGTTTTCGGATCGTGTGCGCGTTCGGTGCCGTATTCGCTAGAAAGCTTGGGCAGGATTTCGGTATCGCCGCGTTCGTCCAGCCATGCGGTGCGGACGTGCGGTAAACCCTGTTTTAAGTCGATGTGTGCCGCCGGGTCGCCGTATGCGCCGCTGGTGTCGTACACCGGAATAGGCGGATTGGCTTCCGTACCTTGCGCCGTGTAGGTGTCGTCCTGACGGATTTCGCGCAAAGGCACGTGGATGTCGGCGCGGCTGCCAGGGATATAGACGCGGTCGGAATTGGGATATTGGAAGCGGATGCCGATATCTTCGCTCAAGTCGGAAAGGCGGCGCGCCTCATCGCCGGTTTTTTTAGCGGTAGTCATAAAAAATTGCTCCTGTTTTTCGGTTATGAAATGGAAACAGGAGCATTGCTTTTTTTCAGACGGCCTTGTGGATATCTTCAATCAACCGTTTAAAATCACATTTGCCGAAACTCCCCACGCAGGTATTATCCTGTTCGGGTGTAAAGGGTATTTCTCAGCCGCTCGGTTTGAAAGCAGCACCCCTGTTTCTTTATTAACGAAAAATTAAACCATGCGGACGGTTTTTTGTAAAGCAACGTTTGGATATTTTCTGTCAAAAACGCTTGACAGCGATTCCGTCTTTCCGTATAGTTACAACTTCTGACGCGGGATGGAGCAGCATGGTAGCTCGTCGGGCTCATAACCCGAAGGTCGTAGGTTCGAATCCTGCTCCCGCAACCAAATATAAAAATCCCCTGCAATGGCAGGGGATTTTGCTTTATGCGGCATTTATTGCGAATTGCGGATGAATTGATGGAAAGGCCGTCTGAACCATTGGGTTTCAGACGGCCTTTTTTATTGGTCGATGACATCGGCGGCTAATTCGTTTTTGTCTTTTATTTTGAATTTGTGTTTTTCAGACGGCCTATTGTTGCTCCGGATCGGTATCGTTGCGCAGGTATTCTTTCAGGCGTTGCAATTCTTTTTTGTCCAACCATTTATTGCGCGAACGTTGCAACAGGATCACCAATGCGGCGATTTCGTTGCGCATATTGGTGCTGAGCCAGAGGAAGCCTTGCCAGTCGTAATGCAGGCGGGCGGCCGGTTTGCTTAGTTCGGTATTGAGTGAAGTATCGATGCGGATACGGCGGGCGTAGTGGCCTTTGATGAGGCGGACGGTCAGCCGAAGCTCGCGTTGGAGTTGGTTGAAATGGCGGTCGAGCAGGCGGATTTCGCTTTCGTTGAGCGTGGGCGCGCGAAGTTTGGCGGCGGTGGTCAGGAGCAGCTCGGTGGTGTTGACGATTTTGCGGTGGGCATGCTGCATGGCTTCCATCATATTGTTGCTGATGTGGCTTTCGCCGGATGTGGCGGCCAGATGGCTGCGGCTTTTGACCATACGGGCGTTGATTTTGCGCATTTTAATCATGTTTTGTTCCAAACGCTCGCGCGTCATGCGCTTGCCGTTGCTGATTTCGGCAATCATTTTGGCGCAGTCGGTGAGGTTGTCGGCAAGCATGAAGCGCCACATGAGTGTGGAGCGCAGGGGCAGGAGTTTGGCGGCGGCAATGGCGATGGCGGCACCAATCAAAACGTTCATGGCGCGCATCAGGCCGCTGTCGAGCCAGTGGTGGCTGCTGTCGCCGATGAGCATACACATGGTCAAACCGGCAAGCATGGCGACATAGCCGTTTTTGCCGACCGCAGACCAACCGGCCACTGCGCTGGCGGCACCGATAATCAGATAGAAGAAAACGCCGTCTTGCAAATAATGCTGGTTCAACCATAAAACGGCCAGACCGACGCCCAAACCGATGGCCGTGCCGAGCATGCGTTCGACCGCTTTGGAGTAAATCGCGCCTTGGAATTGCAGCATGCCGAGGACGACAAAGACGGTCATGCCGATCCACTCGCCGTGTTGCAGGTGGAAGACTTTGGCCAACAGGGTGGAAAACACGATTGCCAAGCCGAGGCGGAAGGCGTGGATATGGCGACGATAGCGGTAGCGTTCGTAGGCGTTGAGCCAGCGTTCGGAAAAATGGAGGCGTTCGGATTGGGCAGGCATGTTGTAAGACGTATCGGTATGTGGGGGTGTAAATTATAACTGATTGGTAAAGCAGATGAAATTTGAACTGCTCTCCAACGGTTTGAACTATTGCAGAATTTCTCTGCCGCAAGCGGATATAATGGCGGCTTTGAATCAGACAGGCGGTGAAGAAATGGCGACGGTTTTAAGCGCAGGCGTGGACGAAGCGGGACGCGGCCCTTTGGTCGGCAGCGTATTTGCGGCGGCAGTGATTTTGCCGGAACATTTTGACCTGCCGGGTTTGACCGACTCAAAAAAGCTGAGCGAAAAAAAGCGCGATATGTTGGCGCAGATGATTAAGGAACAGGCGGTTGCGTGGAGCATTGCCTTTGCCGACCCCGACGAAATCCTGCAACTGAACATCCTGCACGCAACCATGGCCGCGATGAAGCGCGCCATCGAGGGGCTGTCGGTCGTACCTGACAAAGTATGGATAGACGGCAACCGCGTGCCGAAAGATTTGAATGTTCCTGCCGAAGCCGTGGTCAAAGGCGACAGCAAAATTATTGAAATCTCCGCCGCTTCGGTTTTGGCCAAAACCGCGCGTGATGCGGAAATGTATGAATTGGCGAAACGCTATCCGCAATACGGGTTTGACCGTCACAAAGGCTACGGCACGGCGCAACATTTGGCCGCGTTGAAACAATACGGCGTATTGCCGGAACACCGCCGCGATTTCGCACCGGTCAAAACCTTATTGGCACAAGGCAATCTGTTTGAAGAATGAAAGCATATCAAAAGGCCATCTGAAAGATTTCAGACGGCCTTATTTTTAGAAAAGTATTATTTCAACGCAGCCAAACACTCTTTAATCAACTCAGGGCCGCGATAAATCAAACCGCTATACACCTGAACCGCACTGGCGCCCAAGCGGATTTTTTCTGCCGCGTCCGCGCCGTTCATAATGCCGCCGACGCCGATAATCGGCAGCTTGCCGTCAATGCGTTCCGCCAAAAGTTTCAACACCTGATTGCTTTTCTCGCGTACGGGCAAGCCGCTCAAGCCGCCTTGTTCGCCTGCGAGCGGATGGCTGCCCAAGCTTGATTTGTCGATGGTTGTGTTGGTGGCGATGATGCCGTCCATCTCTACGGATTTGACCACATGGGCGATGTCGTCGATTTGCGCTTCGTCCAAATCCGGCGCGATTTTGACCGCTAGCGGCACATATTTGCCATGCACGGCCGCCAGTTGTGCCTGTTTGTTTTTCAAGGCTTCCAACAATGCGCTCAACTCGTCGCCGCCTTGCAAGGTGCGCAGGTTTTTCGTATTGGGGGAGGAAATATTGACCGTGATGTAGCTCGCGTGGGCGTAGGCTTTTTCCAGACAAATCAGATAATCGTCGGCCGCGTTTTCAATCGGCGTAACGGCATTTTTACCGATGTTGATGCCCAAAATGCCTTTAAAGCGGCTGTTTTCAATGTTGCGGATCATCGCGTCGATGCCGTGGTTGTTGAAACCCATGCGGTTGATGATGCCTTGGTGTTCGGGAACGCGGAAAAGGCGCGGCTGCGGATTGCCCGGCTGCGGCTTGGGCGTTACCGTGCCGATTTCGACAAAGCCGAAACCTAAAGCGGCAAACGCATCGATACACTCGCCGTTTTTGTCCAAACCTGCCGCCAAGCCGACCGGATTGGGCAGCTGCAAACCCATCAGCTCGGTTGGCCGGGTGTGGCTGTCCACCTTGGGCAGCAGGCCGAGTTTTTCGATAGAACGCAAACTGTTGAGCGTGAAATGATGGGCCTTTTCTGCATCGAAACGGAACAGGATAGGACGGACGAGTGAATACATGGCGGCGGCTTTCTGAACGGTTGATGAATTTGGCGTTATTTTACCTGAAACCGTCAAACTGCCCCAAACGTCTGTATCGATATGATTTTATTGTTTGGCGTCAAATGAAAATAAATAGGGCTTTTGCGTGTAGTCGGATAGTTCATTAAAATGGTAAGAGAGAGGCTTTTCAGACGGCCTGATGGATGTATCAAAAGGCCGTCTGAAAAGTTTTGATTTGATTGTTTACCTGATACAGGAAGATTTTTATGAAACAGGCGGTTGATCCTTATGCGAGTTTCCGTGAACTGACGCTGCGGGGGATGATACTCGGCGCGTTGATTACGGTGATTTTTACGGCATCCAATGTGTATTTGGGCTTGAAGGTGGGCTTGACTTTTGCGTCTTCGATTCCGGCTGCTGTGATTTCGATGGCGGTTTTGAAGTTTTTTAAAGGCAGTAATATTCTGGAAAATAATATGGTGCAGACTCAGGCTTCGGCCGCGGGGACGCTCTCCAGTATTATTTTTATTCTGCCGGGTTTGCTGATGGCCGGTTATTGGGCTGGCTTTCCGTTTTGGCAGACTACGCTGCTGTGTATGTCCGGCGGTATTTTGGGCGTGATTTTCACTGTGCCTTTGCGTTATGCGATGGTGGTGAAGAGCGATTTGCCTTATCCGGAAGGCGTGGCGGCAGCCGAGATTTTGAAGGTCGGCGACCATGATGCGGACCAACAGGAAGGCGGCAGCGGTATCAAGGAATTGGTGTCGGGCGGCGCATTGGCCGGTTTGATGAGCTTTTGCGCAAGCGGTTTGCGCGTGGTGGCGGACAGCGCGAGCTTTTGGTTTAAAGGCGGCGCGTCGGTGTTTCAAGTGCCGATGGGCTTTTCTTTGGCTTTGCTGGGCGCGGGCTATTTGGTCGGCCTGACCGGCGGTATCGCGATTTTGCTGGGTATTTCGATTGCCTGGGGCGTGGCCGTGCCTTATCTGTCGGCACATATTCCGCAACCTGCCGATATGGAGATGATTCCTTTTGCGATGTCTTTGTGGAAGGAAAAAGTCCGTTTTATCGGCGCGGGTACGATCGGTATTGCGGCGATTTGGACGCTGTTGACTTTGATGAAACCGATGGTCGAGGGTATGCGCCTGTCTTTCCGCAATTTCGGCGGTGCGCATATGACCGAACGCACGGAACAGGATTTGTCGCCTAAGGCGATGATTGCCTGGGTGTTGGCGATGATGCTGGTATTGGGCGTGTCCTTCTTCCACTTTATCGGCGACTCGCATATTTCCGGCGGTTTGGCTTGGCTGTTGGTGGTCGTATGTACGCTGCTGGCTTCGATTATCGGCTTTTTGGTGGCCGCGGCTTGCGGTTATATGGCAGGTTTGGTCGGTTCTTCTTCCAGCCCGATTTCGGGTGTGGGCATCGTCTCTATCGTTATCATTTCGCTGGTGTTGCTGTTAGTCGGCGAATCCGGCGGCTTGATGGCTGATGAGGCAAACCGCAAATTCCTGCTGGCGTTGACGCTGTTTTGCGGCGCATCTGTGATTTGTGTGGCTTCGATCTCCAATGACAACCTGCAGGATTTGAAAACGGGTTATCTGGTAAAAGCGACGCCTTGGAAACAGCAGGTTGCGCTGATTGTCGGCTGCGTTGTCGGTGCCGTGGTGATTTCGCCTGTGTTGGAGCTTTTGTATGAAGCCTACGGCTTTACCGGCGCGATGCCGCGTGAAGGCATGGATGCGGCCCAAGCCCTTGCCGCGCCTCAGGCAACTTTGATGACCACCATCGCCCAAGGTATTTTCTCGCACAATCTGCAATGGGATTATATTTTCACCGGTGTGGCCATTGGTGTGGCGTTGATTGCGGTTGATTTCACATTGCGCAAATCTTCCGGCGGCAAGCGTGCTTTGCCGGTATTGGCCGTGGGCATGGGCATTTACCTGCCGCCGTCTGTGAATATGCCGATTGTGATTGGTGCGGTATTGGCGGCTGTGTTGAAATCCGTTATCGCCCGCCGTCAAGAAAACCGTGAGGGCCGTCTGAAAAATGCGGAACGTATCGGTACGCTGTTCTCTGCCGGTTTGATTGTCGGCGAGAGCCTGATCGGTGTGATTATGGCGTTTATCATCGCTTTCTCCGTAACCAACGGCGGTTCGGATGCGCCTTTGGCCCTGAACCTGGAAAACTGGGACACGGCCGCCAAATGGCTGGGCTTGGCGTTTTTTGTTTTCGGTATGTTCGTGTTTGCACGCCGCGTGTTGAAAGCAGGACGTTAAGTTTGTAGGTTGAGAAAAGGCCGTCTGAAACTTTGGTTTCAGACGGCCTTTTTAGTGGAAATTTGTTTGGAATGATTTTAGGAAGTTTGGGTATAATTATCGCGGGGCTGGTAGCAAAAAAGCCCCATGGCAGTGGGGCTTTGTGCTGAAACCGCCCTAGAAAGGATGGTTTCAATCATGAAACATACCACTTGCACGGGTCGTTCATGGCTGAGACTGCGGACAGTCGTTAGGATTATCTTAACCCTGTTCCTGCTCTTAGTCAATTAAACGGCTGAAAACAAAAAACTGTTTTTCATTTTCCGCCTGTTTGTCATGAACGGGCGGTTTTTTGTTGTTTAACGCTGATTTAAACAATCTGCAATCGCTTTGGCAATTTTGGCACTGGCGCCTTGGTGTTGCGAAATGAATTGCTCGGTGTGGCTGATCAGCTGTTGGCGCAGTGTTTCATCGTCGAGGTATTGGCGCGTGGTTCTGTACCAGGCTTCGGCGGTTTCGACACGGACGGCGGCTTTGGCTTCGACGGCGCCTTTGCAGGCTTGGGCGAAGTTGTAGTTGGAGTAGCCGAAGAGGGTGGGGACGCGGCAGGAGATGGGTTCGATGATGTTTTGGCAGCCGGCATCAACGAGGCTGCCGCCGACGAAGGCAATGTCTGCGCTGAGATAGTAGGCGGCAAGCTCGCCCATGCTGTCGCCTATCCAAACCTGTGTATCGGGGGAAACGGGTTGTCCGTCGCTGCGTTTTTGCACGGTATAACCAAGCGATTTGGCGGTATCGTAGGCCGTCTGAAAGTTTTCAGGGTGGCGCGGTACGATGACCAGCAAGGCATTGCCGCGGTAGCCCTGCCATGCTTTGAGGAGCAGCTCGGCTTCGTCTGTGCCTTTGTACACGCGCGTGCTGGCGCAGACGACGACGGCTCGTGCGCCGATGCGTTCTTTAAAGGCGGCGGCAAGCGGGCGTGAGTCGTTGGGGGGGGCGATGTCGTATTTGGTGTTGCCGCAGACGTGGACGTTGGATGCGCCGATGAGGTGCAGGCGTTCGGCATCGGCGGCGGTTTGGGCAAAGCAGCCGGAGAGGCTCTGCATGGCAGGCTCGACCAGCTTGCGGATTTTGAGGTAGCCGCGTTGGGATTTTTCGGAGAGGCGAGCGTTGGCCAAAAAGAGGGGAATGCCTGCTTCTTGGCAGCCGTGCATTAGGTTGGGCCAGATTTCGGTTTCCATCAAAATGCCGCAGATGGGGCGGTGTTCGGCTAAAAATCGGGCGACCCATTCGGATTTGTCGTAGGGCAGGTAACGGCATTGCGCATCGGGGAATAGGGATTGCGCGGTGGCGCGTCCGGTCGGCGTCATTTGGGTAATCAGAAACGGCGAGTCGGGAAAATGGCGGCGTAATGCCTGGACTAAGGGTTCGGCCGCACGCGTTTCGCCGACGGATACGGCGTGTATCCAAATCGGGCGTTGTACGGGATTGGGATACGCCTGCCCGAAACGCTCGCCCCAATGCTCGAGATAGGCTGGGGATTTGAGGGCGCGGCGGCGCAGGTGGCGGCGGATCAGGAAGGGGGCAAGGTGCCACAGCGTGGCGTAAAGGCGGCGTATCATGCTTACGGGTCTTGTGTCAGAATAGGCCTATTTTATCGGAAACTGAAACGGAAGATATAGCTTTGATGCGTGTTTTACGCAAAGGAAACAGGCCGTCTGAAAGGTTTCAGACGGCCTTTAATACAGGTATAAACGCGTTTATTTCACTTGCGCCATGTATTTTTTCAGACGGCCTTTGCTTTGCATGGCGCGGTTTTCCATTTCATCGACAACGGCTTGCGCTTTGGCTTTGTTCACCGGTTTGCCGACCTGAATCACGCCGCTCATGTTCATCATGCGGTGCGGCGGGCAGGTGTATACGTACACGCCTTCTTTGTCGAGCTTGAGCGTGAAGTCTTTGCCGTCTTCGGAAAGGAAGTCGGCAACGCCGTCGGGCAGGGCTTTGCTTTGTACCCAGTGGCCGCTGTTGGCGGCTTTGAAGGTAACAGTGTCGCCGACTTTGGCGTTGACGTAGCCGGGCTCGAACACCATGCTGCCGTCTTTGCCGTTGTCGAGCATTTTGACTTCGTGGTTGGCGGCGTATGCGCCGAGGGAAGCGGTCAGCATCAGGAGGAAGAGGGATTTTTTCATGGAGAAAGTCCTTTCTAAGGATAAAAAAATATGGGGCGGGCTGATGAGTCGGAGAGGCAAGCCTTGGGCTTACCGCCCTCTCCCTAACCCTCTCCCACGGGAGAGGGGATAAATTGCAGGGAGTTTGCAGGCCGGATGCTCAAATCCGACATTTGCAGGAGCGGTTAAGTTACGCACTCTTCCGCATCGGGCGGATAACGGGCAGGCCTTTGCTGTCGTACAAAAGCTCGATGTCCACTTTATACAGCCTGCCTATCATGTCCGCCTGCAACACGTCCTGCGGCGCGCCCTGCGCCTGTACTTTGCCTTCGCCAAGCAGAATCACGCCGTCTGAAAACTGCGCGGCGAGGCTCAAATCGTGCAAGACCATCAGCGTAACCAGATTGTGTTCGTGCGTGTATTGCACCACGCGTTCTAAAAGATTGAGTTGATGGTGCATATCCAGCGCGCTGACCGGTTCGTCCAGCATCAGGATTTCGGGACGGCGCAGCATGACTTGGGCAAACATGACGAGCTGCCGCTGTCCGCCGGAAAGGCGCATGACGTCGCGGTGCGCCAGATGGCCGATACCCAGCTCCGCCATGATACTTGCGGCTTCGTGCAGCAGCTCGTCGCCGACGTGCATGTGCAGCGCGTCCATGCGGCCGAGCAACACGACTTCCAGCGCGGTCAGCGAGGCTTCGGCGGCGGTGTCCTGCGGCATATAACCTATGCGTTTGCGCCAGCTTTGCAGGTGGATTTTGCTCAACACTTCGTCGCCGTAGCGGATGGTGCCTTTGTGCGCCACTTCGCCGAAAATCGTTTTCATCAGCGAGGATTTGCCCGTGCCGTTGGGGCCGAGCACGGAATAGACTTTGCCTTGTTCCAGCGTCAAATCGATATTGTCGGCGACCACATAATCGCCGCGCCGGATGTGTACGTTTTCAAGTTTCAACATTTCAGACGGCCTATCGTTTCGTTAATACAATCCAGAAGAAGAACGGCACGCCGACAAACGACGTAACAATCCCCACCGGAAACAGCGCGCCCGGGATAATCACCTTGGACAACACGCTGGCCACCGACAAAAACGCCGCCCCCGCCAGCATCGCGCCGGGCAGGAAGAAACGTTGGTCTTCGCCCAAAAGAATCCGCGCCACATGCGGCGCAACCAAGCCGATAAAGCCGATGACGCCGACAAAACTGATGGCCGTCGCCGTCATTACCGCCACCAACACCAGCGTTTTCAGACGCAAAAATTGCAGATTGATGCCCAGCCCGACGGCGCGTTCTTCGCCCAAGCGCAGCGCAGTCAGCTTCCACACATCGCGCGAAAGCAGAAACACGCATACCGCCGTAACCGCCGCCGTAACGATGACTGTTTCCCAAGTCGCCTTGGTCAGGCTGCCGAACAGCCAAAACAGAATCTGCTGCGAAATCTCAGGTGCGGCGATAAATTGAATCAGCGACAAAATCGACTGAAACAGGAACAACAGCGCAATCCCTACCAGCACCAACATCGCCGAGTTGAAACGGCGCGCTGAGGCAAACAGAAACAAGATGCCCGAAGCCAGCATGGTCATCACAAACGCGCCGATGGGAACGGCGACCGTTTCAGGCAGCCCGAAACCGCCGAACGCAATCACCGCCGACGCGCCCAAACCCGCCGCCGCCGCCAAGCCCAGCGTATAAGGGCTGGCCATCGGGTTGTTCAGGAGCGTTTGAATTTCCGCACCGCCGACACCTAAAGCCGCGCCGACCACCAAGGCCATTACCGCAATCGGCAGGCGCAAATCCATCACAATCAGGCGGTTCATTTCATCGACTTCGGGTTTGCCCAGCAAAACATTGACCACTTCGCCGACGGGCAGCGTGTCCGTCATCGCAGGGCCGGTGGCGATGTCGAATAGGAAACTGACCGCCGCGATGACTAAAAACATCAACACAATCAACCAACGCTTGCCTTCCAACTTGCGCTGGTTTTTCACAATCTCGGCGACAACCGAATCATTCATGTTTCAAACCTTTAAAAAAGAGTGTTGTGAAAGGGGAGAAACAGGTTTGCCTTTTTCTTCCGCAAAAATTTCAGACGGCCTTCCGATTTAAAAGGCCGTCTGAAAATCTAAATTACCTTATTGTCCTTTCGGATAGAGGTAGAACGTGCCGTTCGGTACGACGGGCAGGTTTTGGCGGTAGAAGTCCAGATAGGTCTTCTCAGGGTTGAAATCCTTAAATAACTGCGGATAAATCGCTTTGGCCATAAACTGAATCGACGCGCTGTCGGACAGCGTGCGCGAGTTAGCGTGGTAGGCGGCGTAGAGGCGGTTGTTTTTAATCGCAGGCAGGTTGGCCCAGCCGGAGCGTTTGGCAAAGCCTGCCAAGCGTTTTTCCGCTTCGGCTTTTGGAATACCCCAGCCCATCACCATGGCGGCAGGGTTTTTCTTCAATTCGGTTTCGCGGCCGGTAATCACGATCACGTCGGGTTTGGCGGCGAGGACTTTTTCAGGATTGATCGGGCCGTAGAATTCGACCGAAGAAGCGGCGATATTGTTGCCGCCGACCAGTGTCGCCATCGAACCCCACATGCTCTTGCCGAAGGTAACGCTGTGTTCGGCAGGGCCTTTGTTACCGAACTCGATATAGACTTTAGGCTTGGGCAGGTTGGCTTTTTTCACGCGCGCCTGGATGGTGTCGGCAACGCGTTTGTAGTCTGCCGCCAGTTTGTCGGCTTTTTGCTGCTGGCCGGTCAATGTACCGATGAGTTTGGTCGATTGAACGTGTTTGGCCACTGTTTGCGCGTTGTAGTCCAACACGACGATGGGGATGCCGGCCTTGTTGATGCGGTCGAGATCGGAACCCAAAGCCTTGTATTGCCATTCGGCCAAAACCAGCAAATCGGGTTTCAGTGCCAATACTTTCTCAATCGAGAACGTGCCGACTTCCACTTCGCCCACGTCGGTCAGCTGATTCAGTTTAGGCACGGCTTTGCTGAATGCCGCCCAGCTTGGCGGCGCCCAGTCAGCCCAAACTGCTTTGGAGAAACCAACGACGTTGTCCAGCGCGGTTTTACCGCCGATGGCCATGTAGTCTTGGTAGTAGAAGCCCAACACCACGCGCTTGGCAGGCAGGTCGACAGTTACCTTACGACCGAGGATATCGGTCAGCTGAACGGGTTTGGCAAAAGCGGATACGGAGCCGACTGATAAAGCGGCGGCGGCAATCAAAGCAGAAAGTTGCGTAAATCTCATGAATCATTCCTTTAAAATATGATGATAATTACTATCTTTTTATAAATTTACAAGGTATTGAATCTTTTTTCAAGCGAATGTAGGGATAGACATATTTCGAAATAAAAAGTTTCATCATTAAAACGAAGGGATAGTGTTTATATAGGGCTTGGGTGTACTGAAGACCTAGTAAAAAGGAATGATATGGGGTACCTAAAGCCATAGTGGGCAGTAGCTGGAATAGATCGGTAAAGGGTTTTTTATTGCAAAAAAATAAAAGGTATTCGGTTGAAAACAAGGCCGTCTGAAACCTTGCAATCAGGGTTCAGACGGCCTTTGGTGGAGGCATAAAAGTTTTATTTCACTTGCGCCCTATATTTTTCAGACGGCCTGTAAGTAGTGTTTGGGAAAAGTGAAAAAGGTTGGTTTTTGAAATGGCGAAATAGGGAAGAAGAGGGCTTGAGGGAGAGTCGGGCGTAAACCCAAAATGGGGACGAATAAAAAGGGCGTGTATCGAAACACGCCCTTTTTAGAGATTCAGACGGCCTGTGATTCCGCCTGTTCGCTTTGGTTGAGGATTTTAATCAGTTTTTCGGCTTTTTCCGGGTCTTCGCAGCGCAGGATTTTGGCGGCATCGTTTTCGAGATGGCCGGTGTGGCTGTGCAGGATGATGTTTTTAACCGAAAGCAGGTTGTTGGGGTTCATGGAGAAGCGGCGCAGGCCCATGCCGAGCAACAGTCGGGTGAAGACGGTATCGCCGGCCATTTCGCCGCAGATGGACACGCCTTTTTCCATGCGGTTTGCGGTGCGGATAATGTGTTGCAGCGTTTTGAGGACGGCAGGGTGGCCGGGTTGGTAGAGGTGGCTGACGCTGTCGTCGCCGCGATCGACCGACAGGAGGTATTGAATCAGGTCGTTGGTGCCGATGGAAACGAAGTCGACGAGCTTGAGGATGCTGCCGACGGTCATGGCGGCGGACGGGATTTCAATCATGCAGCCGATGCTGACCGGGCCGAAGGTTTCGCCGCGTTCGGTCAGTTGGCGTTGGGCTGTGTCCAGATGGATAAGGCATTGGCGCACTTCGGAAATGGATGTAATCATCGGCCACATCATACGCACAGGGCCGTGGGCGGCGGCGCGGAGGATGGCGCGCATTTGGGTGCGGAACATGACCGGCTCGGCGAGGCACAGGCGGATGCCGGTCAGGCCGAGCGCGGGGTTGAGGCTGCCGTTGGGCGTGCTGTTTTGGCCGAACCAGCGCGGATTTTTATCGACACCCAAATCGACAGTGCGGATGGTGATGTTTTTGCCTTTGAGTTTTTTGACGATGCCGGCATAGACTTCGTATTGTTCGTCTTCGGTCGGCATGTTGTCGCGGTTGAGGTAGAGGAATTCGCTGCGGAACAGGCCGACGCCGTCTGCGCCGAAGTTGTGCAGGGCTTTGATGTCTTCGGCGGATTCGATGTTGGCGAGCAACTCAATGTTGATGCCGTCGGCCGTGGTGGCGGCGGTTTTTTTGATTTTGTTGAGTTCGCGCTTGTGGCTGCGGTATTCGCGGGCGAGGCGGCGGTATTCGTTGAGGACGACTTCGTCGGGATCGATGATGAGGATGCCGTTGATGCCGTCGACGATGACGATTTCGTTTTCGGTGATGAGTTTGCGGGCGTTGTGCAGGCCGATGACGGACGGGATGTCGAGGCTGCGGCCCAAGATGGCGGTGTGGCTGGTCGGACCGCCGGCATCGGTTACGAAGGCGGTAATGTGCTGCTCTTTAAACAATACGGTATCGGCAGGCGAGAGGTCGTGCGCGATGAGGACGGTATCGTCAAACAGGTTGCCGGCGAGGTTGATTTCGTTGCTTTGGCCGACAAGGTTGTTGTGGATGCGGCGGACGACTTGGAGCATGTCCTGTTTGCGTTCGCGCAGGTAGTCGTCGTCGATGCTGTCGAACTGGGCGGAAAGCTTGTCGCTTTGTAGTTTTAATGCCCATTCGGCGTTGATTTTCTGCTCGCGCAAAATGTCGATGGGTTCGCGCGAGAGGGTGACGTCGGTCAGCAGCATCAGGTGCAGGGAGATGAACGCGCCTAATTCGGTCGGGGCATTTTCGGGAATCGCGCCGCGCAGCTGTTCCAGTTCTTTGCGCGTGGCTTTGATGGCGTTGTCGAAACGGGCAACTTCGGCATCGAGTTTGTCGGGATCGATGTCGTATTGGGGGACTTCCGTTGTGCCGCGCGTGATGAGGTGAGCGTGGCCGATGGCAATGCCTTTGCCCGCGGCCACCCCGTGTAGGACGATGCTCATTATTCGCCCTCGCCGAAGTAGTCGTTGATGAGGTCTGTCAACGCCTGCATGGCGGCGGCTTCATCTGCGCCTTCTGTTTCCAGCTCAATCACGGTGCCTTTGGCGGCGGCCAGCATCATCAGGCCCATGATGCTTTTGCCGTTGACGCGGTTGCCGTTTTTGGTGACCCAGACTTCGCTTTGGAATTGGGAGGCGGTTTGGGTGAATTTGCTGGAGGCGCGCGCGTGCAGGCCGAGTTTGTTGATGATTTCGATTTCTTGTTTGAGCATGGATGTCCCCTAAATGTAATGTTCGTAAAGTGAATGTTTTCAGACGGCCTTAGCCGTGTTCTTTGCACACCAGGTCTTCAGGTGCGGATGTAATGGCGAAAATGCCCCGGATGGCGGCTTCTTTGACGGTTTCGGTGAAGTCGGAGAGGTTTTCGGCTTGTGATGAGTATTGGATGGCTTTAATCATCATCGGGGCGTTGAGGCCGGTCAGGATGGCGGATTTGTTTTCGCGCACCAGTCGGCGTGCGGCGTTGCACGGGGTTGCGCCGAAGATGTCGGTCATGATCAGCACGCCGCGGTTGTTGGGAAATTCCTGCAATGCGGCGATGGCGTTGTTGATGATGTCGTTTTGATCCTCATCGGGCTGTACGCCAAGGATGTGGAGATTTTCGGGGAAGCCGTTGGGAAAGAAATGGTCGGCCAAACCGCGATAGGCTTCACCTATGGTTTCATGTGTAATGATTAACAAACCTATCATGATGTGTTCCTAGCATGGGGGTTGAGGCCGTCTGAAGATTTTTCAGACGGCCTTTGTTTTATTTATTGTTTAAGGCGTAGATTTCGCCGAGGTTGCGCCAACAGCCGGCGGCGTCCATACCGTAGCCGAAGACGTAGCGGTTGGGCACGTCCAAACCGACATAATCGGCTTTGGTTGGTTTTTCTTTGTCGATCAGTTTGTTGGCAAATACGGCCGCACGGCAGCTTGCTGCGCCCATTTCCAACAGTTTTTCCTGAATGGCGGCCATGGTGTGGCCTTCGTCCAGAATGTCGTCCAAAACGACTACATGACGGCCTTTGATTTGCTCGGGGTCGGGCATGCGTTTCCAGTTGAACGCGCCGCCTGCGAGCTTGTCGCCGTAGCGTGAAACGTGGACGTAGTCAAAGTCCAAAGGAAAGCGCAACAGCGGCAGCAGCTGCCCTGTAAACACCACCGCACCACCCATCACAGGCAGGAGCAGGGGGTATTTTTCGCCCAAGTCGCGGGTAATGTCGTCGGCAACTTTTTGCAAGGCCGCGCGGCATTGTTCTTGGTTAAACAGCAAGTCGGCATTGTCCAGCATGGCTTGGGTTTCAAGGCGTTTGGTTTCTAAGTCGGTCATGATAGGTCGTGTTGAGTGCGGTTAAAAACAAATTATATAGCGGATTCAATCAATTTTCGATACAAGGCGCGGCAATAGTGTGGTGAATGTGAAGGGAATTTAAGCAGATCATGTTCAGACGGCCTTTTGTCCTTCCGCTTCGTCCACCAGCAAAAATGCCGTCAAAGCCAAAGCGGTCAATACTGCCGTCAACACCATCGCCCGTCCGTAATTGTCCGCACCGGCGCGCCCGAGATAATCGTAAATCAAAGTGGTCAGCGTCTGCCATTCGGGGCGCGACAGGAACAATGTGGCCGCAAATTCGCCGATACACGTTGCCGAAGCCAAAGTCAGACCGCGCCGCAAAGCCGGTTTCAATAAAGGCGCGGTTACATAACAGGCCGTCTGAAAACCGTTTGCGCCCATAGTACGCGCCGCCGCCGCGTAATCTTTGGGCAAACCGTCCCACGCGGCCAATACATCTTTGGCCACAAACGGATACGCCAACAGCGCGTAAGTCGCCGTCAGCAGCCACAGCGAAGCCGTCCACTGCGGATAGAGCAGCAATACGCCGAACGCAATGCACACGGGCGACACCATAAACGGCAAAAACATCAGCGCGCGCAACCACGCCATTTGCCGTGCCGCCGCCGCATACAGTACGCCCAATACCGTCGCCGCCGCCACTGCTGCCGCAGAGAAACGGACGGTGTTCCACACAGCCGTCCAAGTCTGCGCTTCAAACAAAACCGACCACGAAGAGCCTGCCGATACCGCCTTGAGCCACACCGCCGCCAAAGGCAGCAGGCAGCACACTGCCAACATGGTCAATACCGTTGCCGTCAGCCATTTTTCCCAAGCCCATATCGGCGCACGCGGAGGCAAAGGCGAGACTGACTTATCCACAGTCACGCGCCTGCTCCAATACGCATACAAACCGCCTGCCGCCGCCGTAACCGCCAGCACCAGCCACACCAACACCGACGCACGCGCCATGTCCAACTCATACGCCACCAGCCGGTAGATTTCCACTTCCACCGTCGCAAAACGTTCGCCGCCGAGCAGCAAGGCCAGCCCGAAGCCTGAAAAACAATATAAAAACACCAGGCACGCGCCGCCGGCAACCCACGCGCGCACCACCGGCCATTCGACCCAGACAAACCGCCTCCACGCGTCCGCGCCCAAAGATTGTGCCGACAGCAACCGCGCCTGCGGCACACGCACAAATCCCTGATACGCCGAGCGCACCAAAACCGGTAGGTTGAAAAACACGTTGCCGTAAATCAGCAGCCACGGCGTGTCCTGCCAACCTGCCGCCAGCATGCCGTGTGCGCCAAATAAGGCCAGCACGCCCATGCCTGCCACCAAAGTCGGCATCACGAAAGGCAGCATCAGCAGGCGCAAAACCGTGCGCCGTCCGGCAAAGTCCATCCGCGCCAGCACCCACGCCGCAGGCACGCCCAAAGCCGTGACCAAGACGCAGGTCAAAACCGCCTGCGCTACCGTCCAGCCCAAGCGCAGGCGCATATAGTCATCAGCCACCACTTCCGCCCAAGCGCCTTCGCCGTCGTAAAACGCCAACGACAGCAAAGGCGCGGCCACCATAATCGCTAAGAAACCTAAAGGCAGAAGCAACAGCGCAAACCGCCGAATCCAAACCTGCATCGATGCGTACCCGAGAATAAAAATGCCTATTTTAGCCCGAGTTCGGCATAGAAGGTGGTATTCCTGCCCTTGTTTTCAGACGGCCTGTGTAGCTTTACGGATAAAACCGCCGTTTCTTCAAATTTTCCAAACATTTACGAAATCTCTTCAAAAAGGCAACATAATTGGTTGGGTATTTTTGATACAATCCGCCGCTTCAAAAAATCAAATAAATCAAAAACAAGGAAACATTATGACCACTACACGCCCCCAAACCTACGATACCGTCTCGCGCGCATTGCACTGGCTGACCGTACTCGGTTTCATCGGCATCCTCTCCACCATTACCGTTTGGACCGTCTACGATGGCGAAGAATGGGTCAAATCGCTCTTCGGCGTGCATAAATCCATCGGTTTCATCACGCTGCTGGTGATTGCCGTGCGCATTGTTTGGGCCTTGCTTAATGTATCCAAACGTCCTGCCGCCGACAGCTTTGCCGCCAAAGCAGGCCACCTTGCCCTTTACGTCCTCATGCTTGCCGTTCCCGTTATCGGCATGATCCGCCAATACGGCGGCGGCCGCGGCCCGTTGAAAGTATTCGGTGTCGAAGTGATGCAGGGTTCGCCAGAGAAAATCGAATGGATGTCCAACCTCGGCAATATGGCGCACGGCAAACTCGGCTGGCTGCTCTTCGCGCTTGTCGCCGGCCACATTGTCATGGTTGTCGTCCACCGCATTCAAGGCCACGACGTTTTGTACCGCATGATCGGCCACCGTTCTTAAGTGTAAAACGGTAAACAGCCAAGGCCGTCTGAAAACAGTTTGACCAAGCAGAAACTGTTTTCAGACGGCCTTTTTGTATTTGTGTTAATCTGCAAAAGTAGGGCAGGCATTTTGCCTGACGTTGTCTAAATACTGCAAACCGTACCGAGAAACACCATGACTGCTCCCATTCTCGCCATCACTTCCGGCGAACCGGCCGGCATCGGCCCCGACATCTGCCTTGATTTGGCTTTTGCCGATCTTCCTTGCCGTCCCGTTGTTTTGTGCGACAAAAACCTGTTGGCGCAAAGGGCTGAACAGCTCGGCAAGTCCGTCATCCTGCACGATTTTCAAGCCCAAGCGGCTGATCCGTTGCCCAAGGGCGAACTCGAAGTCCTGCATATTCCTCTAGATGCCGAGTGTCGGGCGGGCGAGCTCAATCCTGCCAATGCCGCGTATGTCCTCCGGCTGCTGGATACGGCGTATCAAGGCATTTCAGACGGCCTGTTTGCCGGTATGGTGACCGCGCCGCTGCACAAAGGCATCATCAACGATGCCCACGCAGGCAACGGCTTTTTCAGCGGCCATACCGAATACCTCGCCGAAAAAAGCCATACCGAACAAGTCGTCATGATGTTGACCGGCGGCGGCCTGCGTGTGGCATTGGTTACCACCCATCTGCCGCTGAAAGACATTTCCGCCGCCATCACGAAGCATTTAATCGAGTCGGTTGTCCGCATTCTTGAACACGACCTGCGCCATAAGTTTGGCATAGCCAAACCGGTCATCCTCGTTACCGGCCTCAATCCCCACGCGGGCGAAGGCGGCCATTTGGGACACGAAGAAATCGACACCATTATTCCGGCGCTTCATGCCCTGCAGGCCGAAGGCATAGACGCGCGCGGCCCTTATCCGGCCGATACTGTGTTCCAACCCTTCCTGCTCAAAGATGCCGACGCCGTCCTTGCCATGTATCACGATCAAGGACTGCCGGTGCTCAAATACGCCGGTTTCGGCGAAGGTGTGAATATCACCCTCGGCTTGCCCTTTATCCGCACCTCCGTCGACCATGGTACTGCCTTGAACTTGGCCGGTACGGGCAAAGCCGATTCCGGCAGTTTGATTACCGCTGTCCGCGCCGCGCTTGATATGGCGCACAATATGCAGCAGGCCGTCTGAAGCCCCATGTTTTGGGTTTCAGACGGCCTTTTGGTTTTTTGGTTTACCAAATTTCAGACAAAGTTTCTTTGACTTTGGCCTTCACTTCCGCACCAAAGCGGCGGCTGAGCATTTTGCTGAAATCGTCTTGCGGCGTGTAGTTGACTAGATCGGGAGCTTTGACGACATCGCGGGCGACGCTGTAAATGCTGCCGAAGTCGTCAATCAGGCCGACCTGTTTGGCTTCTTTGCCGGTGTAGATGCGGCCGCTGAAAACATCGGGATACTGTTTGTCTTTCAACCTTGCGCCGCGGCCGAGTTTAACGGCTTTGATAAATTCTTGGTGGATATCGCCCAACATGGTTTCCCAAATTTGGGTTTGTGCCGGTGTTTCAGGCGTGAAAGGGTCGCCCATGCCTTTGTTGCTGCCGGCGGTTTTCAGACGGCGTTTGACACCGGCTTTGTCCATCAGGCCGGTAAAGTCGAAACCGCCGCCGATCACGCCGATGCTGCCGACAATGCTGGAAGGGTCGGCGTAGATTTTGTCGGCTGCGGCGGCAATGTAGTAGCATCCGGAAGCGCACATGTCTTCGGCAACGAGGTAGACAGGGATGTCTTTGTGTTCGGCTTTGAGGCGGCGGATTTCGTTAAAGGCGGTGTTGGACACAACAGGCGAACCGCCGGGGCTGTTGGCGCGAATGATGATAGCTTTGGCGTTGCCGTTGTTGTAGGCGGCTTCCATACTGTCGCGCAGGATTTGGACTTGGTCGTCGATGTCGTTGCCGATTTCGCCGGTCAGGTCGATAACGGCGGTGTGTTCGCTGCGGGCTTGGATGCTCGTGGTTTTTCCTTCTTCTTCCGCAAGGCCGAAGATTAGGCTGAGGAAGATGAGGACGGCGACGCCGCGCCAGATATTGCGCCAAATGCGGGCGCGGCGCTGTTCTTGGTAGGCGGCGAGGAGGACTTCGCGCAGGGTGTTGCGCTCCCAGTTGTCGACGGGGGTGGAGGCTGAAGAGGGTGTGTTTTGGGCATCACCTTCACGGTGGATTCGGTATTGCATGATGTGATGTGCTTTCTTGTAGGCCGTCTGAATGTTCAGACGGCCTTATCGGTTTTAGTTGATGGAATAGCCGCGCAGGTATTGCGTACGTTCGCGGGTCATGCGGGTTTCACACTGCAGGCGCAGGTATTCTGCTTGTGCGGCGTTATCTGCGGACGCGGCTGCTTGTTGGCAGTTGAGTTTTTTGCTTTGAATCCAGGCGCGTTGTTCGCCGAGGATTTGTTGTTTGACATCGCTGTCTAAGCCGCCCCAGAGGTCGTTGATTTCGCCGTCCGCCTGACGGTTTTGTGCGCGCGCGTTGTCAAGTTCGCTTTGGCTGAGGCCTGGCGGCTCGTTGCGTTGGGTTTCATGGTCGGGGCGCAGGACTTCGTAATCTGAATCGTCGCCGTCATCGGTCAAACCGACGGCTTGGCTGGCGGCGTTGTTTTCAAGGATGTCTTGCGGATTGAGGGTGGGCGGCTCTTCCGTGTTTTGGTTTTGCAGCAGCTTGATGGCCTGCTCTTTGGATACAGGCTTGCCGTCTATCATAACAATGCTTTTCACGCCGTAGGGCAGCAGGGTGGCGGAAAGGGTTTGGGCGGTGGAACTCAGGGTATTGTCTTCGAAAACCGGTTTGCCGTCTTTGTCGGGGGTATAGAGCAGGGTGGTGCTGAACGTGTTGTTTTCAAAGGTCAGGTTGCTGCCCATCAGTTTTTGTTCGAGCATGTCGGACAACGGGGTACTGCCGTAAATCAGTGGGCTGTTGTCTATGGCCGTCTTGAGGATGGTGTCGGGAATGCGGATTTTGAGGTTGGCACGGCAGATGGCTTTGCCGTCGTCTTCGGTTTCTTTGGGGTCTTCAAGCAGGGTTTCTAATTCGAGGCCGGCGGCGATGATTTTGTCGGCATCGACGAATTGGCGGTTGTCATTGCGGGCAAAGGAGCGCGCTTGTTGTTTGAGGGTGTCTTCGATGGTGGTACGGATGTTTTGCAGTGTGGCCGGTTGGGCGCAATCAAGCGCGGCTTTCGGCTCTTCTTTGCTGCATGCGGCAAGAAGAATCGTGCTTAAAATCAATACGGAAGCGGTTTTTTTGTACATGGGTACTCCTGAAGATGACGGCCTTTCAGATGGCCTGACGTGCTTATCATAACAAAAGCACTTGCAGCAAGTAAATGCGGCAAGTGCTTTTCTATGTCGGACGTATCAGCCTTTGATGACGCTGATGAAGCCGGAGAGGATGGCGGCGTTGAGCAAGTCAACGAAGAACGCACCCACCATAGGCACAATCAAGAAGGCTTTGTGAGACGGGCCAAAAGTTTGGGTAATGGACTGCATGTTGGCAACGGCGGTCGGGGTAGCACCCAAACCGAAGCCGCAGTGACCGGCCGCCAATACGGCAGAGTCATAATCGCGACCCATGAAGACATAGGTAACGAAGGTTGCGTACAGAATCATCACGACGGTTTGTACGGCCAAGATGATGGTCACAGGACCTGCCAGACCGGTCAATTCCCACAGTTTCAGGTTCAGAAGAGCCATAGACAGAAAGAGGGACAGGGAGGCGTTACCGAATACGTCGATGGCACGGTCAAACATATTGACTTTGAAAGCTGCGGTCAGGACGTTGCGGATGACCACGCCTGCAAACAGACACCATACGAATTTAGGCAAGTCGAAGAAGGCTTTGTCGTAGCCGTCGACAATTTCGGCAAAAGCCAAACATGCGGCAAACATCGCGAGCGTTTCGACAGCGGAGTCAGCCGTAATCAGGCGGGTGCGCTGTGCTTGTTCGAAGATGTCATCAGTAGCATCGTTGTCGTCGGATTTGGCAGTTTTGACGATAGGTTTACGGCCCATTTTGTTGATCAGACGGCGTGCAACAGGACCACCGATCAAACCGCCGAATACCAGGCCGAATGTTGCGGAAGCCATACCCAAGCCGGTTGCACCGGTCAGGCCGAATTTGCTTTCAAAGTCAGGACCCCATGCACCGGCGGTACCGTGACCGCCGGTCAGGGTAATCGAACCGGTAATCAGGCCAATCAGCGGATCCAAGCCCAATGCGCTCGCCAAGCCGACACCGACAAAGTTTTGGACGATGATGAATGCACCCACCACGGCGGTAAAGATAACCAAAGGCAAACCGCCCGCTTTCAAACGGGAGAAGTCGGCGCTCAAACCGATGGATGTAAAGAAAATAAGCATGAACGCATCTTGCAGCGGTTTTTCAAATTTGAAGCTGACGCCGTAGGCTTCGTGCAGGGCGAACAGGACGATAGCGGCAATCAAACCGCCGGCGACCGGCTCGGGAATATTGAAGTCTCTTAAGAATTTGATTTTTTGAACCAGAAATTTACCAACCAGCAACACGAGCGTGGCGGCAATCAGTGTGTAATAACTGTTGAATTCCCATTCCATGTTGTTTCACCTCCTAGAAATGTTTTTCCGAGTATCCGTTTCTTTCCGGATGCAGTGTGTTTCAACGCTTGGCGTTATCCGCCGGGCGCCATGGTATTGATGCGCGGACAAGGTGTTTTCAGAAAGAAATGAAAACGATGACGTGTCCGTGAAAAATAACTGGCAAATATTAGGGGAATAGTTAAAGATTGTCAAAAAATGCGAGTGTAAATCTTTTCAGACGGCCTTTTGTCTGATGGCATGATGCGCTTCGCGGCGCCATTGTTCTAATAGGGATGTTAATGATTCGGCCGAAGTGTGGCCGTTGCTGATGGCGGCCTGCAGCCAGTAGCAGGCAGTCGGAACATGACAGCCGACACCTTGCCCGTGATAGTAAAAACAGGCGAGGTGGTATTGGGCGGAAGGGTGGTTTTGTTCGGCAGCGATGGCGTACCAGTGTGCAGCCGCCCGAGAGTCTTGCACTGTACCGAGGCCGTAATGGTAGATGCGGCCTAAGGCTGCCGCCGCGTTTTTATGGTGGAACTCGGCCGCTTCCATGTAATTTTTGCGCGCGGTATTGTAGTCGGCAGGACGGCCGATGGCGTGGGCTTGTGCTTCTGCCAAACGGTAGATGGTTTCGGTTTGTTGCTGTTGCAGGGCGGCTGTTTTGATTTGTTCGTATTGTTGCGGATGGTACAGTGCGGCGTCGCTGATGAGTTTTTGTGCCGCGGAGGCAGAACCTAACGTGGCGGCACGGTGGTAGTAATCGTGCGCGATATGGTTGTCGGCTTTGATGCCGAGGCCGTAGCGGTAGAGGTCGCCCATGATTTTCAGGGCTTCGGGATGGTCTTTCTCGGCAGCAGCTTTGGCATAGCGCGCCGCTTGGAACGGATCGCGTTCGGAAAGTTCGCCGGTTAGGGCGTATTGGGCCAGCTTGGCCTGTGCTTCCGCTTGCTCCTTATCGGCGGCACGACGATACCATTCTAAGGCTTCGGGTTTGCGTTGGGCGGCAAGAAGGTCGGCCAGCAGGGTTTGTGCGGCGATGTGGCCGGCTTGCGCGGCTTGTTCGAGATAGTGTTCGGCTTGTGCGTGATTGGGGTTGACACCTGTACCGTAGAAGTAGATTTGACCGAGTTGCCAGCAGGCGGCAGTCACGCCGAGGGCGGCCGCTTTTTCGTATTGTTCGATGGCTGTTTCAACGTCGCCTTGGCGTTGATGATGGCGTGCCAGATGGTAATACGCAGGCGCCGCATATCGGGCGGCGGCAAGCTCTGCCCAGTAGAGGGATTGTGGGTTGTTACGTTGCGCGTGGTAACGCATGAGGATTAATTGGGCTTCGAGGTGACCCTGTTCACCCAGCCAGGCGTATTCGTTAAGAAGCTGTCCGGTCGGAGTGCCGTTGTGTTCGCGTTGTTGCAGCAGGATAAAGAGTGCCTTGGGGTGACGTTGGGCAGTGGCGGCTTCCAACCATGAAAGTGCCTGCTCCAGTTGGCCGTTTTGCAGCAGATGGTTGCCCAATGCGAAAGCAGCTTCCGCATAACCCTGCTCTGCCGCCTGTTGCAGCAGGGGCAGGGCTTGGGCAGTATTGGATTGTTCCAAAAGGGCGGCGGCTTGCCGGTAGAGGATATCAGGAGCGGCGGTCATGGTTTGCGGGCGGATATAAAGTGGAAGACGGATGCTGCGGCATATGGGCGGCGATACCGGTTGAGGGCTTTGTAAAAATTTTGCTCGGCATAGTTTTGTAGAGTGTATTGCCTTGCTGGCTTATCTTTTGGATGTTTGGCTTGTTATATTGTTTTGCCTGGGGATACATCCATATTTTGTGTGTTACAAAAGGCTCAGGTTGAGTCGGTATGCGCTCATGACAACTCGGTCATTATACTGTCTTTGTAATTTATTGTTAATGATAAATGCAGGTTTTTGTGTTTTATTTACATGGAAGTAGCCAAGGTATTGATTGTTTCAGGCCGTCTGAAATGTTTTTCAGACGGCCTGAACTTTTCCTTCACTAAGTCAGGTTGTCGGAGTGGAAGAGCTGGAATTTTTTTTGTTAGGAAAAAAGACCTGACTATAGAAGTTGCCGTTAATTTGGGTCACGTTGAGGTGGTACATACGGTAGGCATGGAACAGCTCTTTGTCAGGTGGTGTCGGATGATTCCAAAATTCTGCCAAGGTATTCTGGTCAGTAATGCCGGGAATATCATAATAGGCACGGCCGAGGACTTTGACAGGCATGTTGTGGATCAATCCGGACAGGCCGCTGGTGCTGTTGATGGTGACCATACCGAGACCGTGATGCAGGAAAACGGGTAGGGGGACATCATGGACATAAATCACACGGCCTTTGAGTTCGGGGTGTTCTTTGATAAAGCGTTTAATGTCGCGCCAGTAGTCGATAAAGCCGCGGTCCATCGGATGATGCTTGATGATGATGTTGGTATCAGCAGGCGCGTGCTCGGCAAATGAGCTCAAAACATGGAGCAGGAAGCTGCGGACGCTGGGAAAGTCGCAATGGATACGGACTTGGCTGTCGTTGAATACCTGCAGGGGAACAATAAAAAACTTGCCGTATTTGCCTGCTTCCACACGTTTGGCGATTTGGATGTCTTCAGTATAGTAGTTCAAACGCTTGAGGATGGAGAGCGACCACAGTTTGAGGTAATGGCCGGCATTGGGTACGCGGTGGTGGATGTAGTCGGGGTATTTGCGTGGATTGCGGAACAATTCGATATAGTAACGGATGGCGTTTTTTGCCATGGGCGTAAACCCGCCGCGTACCGGCGTTGGCGCTTCATATTCTTGCCGGGCCAGTTTGGGGAATTGTTCAAGAAAAAAGTCGGCACGGCGCGGCAGAGGGGAAAATGCGTTGACGCCGTCTTTTTCTAAGGTGATGTAGTAGGGGCGGAAATAGCCTTCTTAAAACGCCCAGAAACTGGCTTGGTTTTCGTTTGCAATGCGTTTTGCGATGACGTGATAAGGGCGTGTGTCGCCAAAGCAGACAACGGCCTAGATGTGATGTTGAACGATGTATTCTTGCAAAAACTCAGGAAAGGCATCGTAGTCATCGTTAAAAACAACGGTATGAGCTTGAGTGGGCGGATAAAAATAGTCGTCGCCTGCATTAAAGTTGAATTTATGTACGGTTTTGCCGTTTGCAGTCAGCCAGTCGGCAAGACGCAGAAAAAAATTGCCGACAGGACCTTGAAGTAGCAGTATATTTTCTGCGCTTTCGAGCAGGTTTTGCAGGTTGTTTTGGAGGACGGTCTGTTTCATGTCGCAATGTGGTTTTGTTTTTTATGTAATAGTTTTAGGTTGAACTTTCAAGCATACGCCAAGAGAATTAACGATGCAAAGGCAATGATGCCGCAACAGAGGCAAGTTCATGAAGTGTCGTTAATTTAGATGGTGTTTATTTGAAAGATCGATATAGTTGTTTGATTTTACATAATTTTTTAGCAAAGTACCCGCGATGTAATCCGTTGTTGTTTTTTTGCATATTTTTTTGTCGTATCAGGATTTGGGCAGCGGTTTCCGCATTGATGGCCTGATGGGTTTCGGGGTGGATGTAGTCGGGATAGTGGATGAGCGTGCCGGCAATCAGCTGCCAAAGTTCAAGTCTGCGACTGCGGCGCGGAATAGGGAGCAGATCTTGGGTAAGCCCCCAGCCTGCATAGAAAGGCAGGCCGTAGCAGCTGACTTTTTTGCCGCGCAACAAGGCTTCAAAACCGGTCAGCGAAGTCATGGTATGTATTTCGTCTGCGTATTGGAGACAGGTCAGGATATCTGCTTGTTCGGCGGTTTGGTCGGCATATTGTGCAGCATCTTCAAGGGAAATATGGCCGATGCGGTTACCGCTGACTACATCGGGATGCGGTTTGTAGATGATATAGGCATCGGGATTGCGTTCGCGTACGGTACGGAGCAGATCCAGATTGCGATAGATTTTGGGCGAACCGTAGCGGATAGACGCATCATCTTCAACCTGGCCGGGAACGAGGATTACGGTTTTGTCGATTGACGGGACAGTGAAGTCTAAGCTGCCGACGTTGTATTTACTGATGTGGTTTTCGGTCAGCATTTTTTGCAGCTTCAAGGCCGTCTGAAAGTCTTGATCGTCGAAGTTTTGGTTTTGCAGGATGTGTTCAAGACGTGATGGGGTTTCGGCATTGAAATAAGTGCCCATATCGTCGGTAACGAGCGACAGCGGCGGGACTAAATTAGAACCAAGCCCGACCGAGCGGATAAAGCCGTCTTCCATGCGCAGCAGGGGGATATGGTGTTGTTCGGCAAAACGGACGATGGCCTCTTTGCCGTTGCCCCAAGCAAGGATGCGTGCATCGTCGGACAGTTTGATCCCTGCCAGTTTTTGTGTGGAGGAGATAAATTTCAGACGGCAAGAGGGTACGTTAAAGAACGGTTTGGCAACCGCGCGTTTCCACAAAGACATACCGACGCAATACAACTCGCCACGCAATTTGTCGTTTTTGCGTTTGACCGTCGCCAGATAGTCGATGACATCAAAGAGGCTGCCTGCTTCGCCGGTATTGAGATTGAGGTAGCGGCTGTATTGCAGATAGGCTGCTGCGAAGAGCTGCAGCAAGTTGCGGGTGGCGCGACGTTGGGTTTGAACAAGGCTGTCGATTTTTGGGTGGCGGTCGTCGCTCACGCCCCATCCGGCATACCACGGCAGGCCGAAGGTGGTCAGCGGCTTGCCGCACAAAAGCGCCTCAAAACCCATTTGTGAGGTAACGCAATAAACTTTATCGACGTTTTGCAACAAAGAAATTGGATTGATGTCTTCTGCCAAAAGATGGACGCGGTGTTGCTGCGCCAGCTGGGTCAGATAGCCTTGTTTTTTGCCACACAAAACATCGGGATGGGTTTTTACCCAAACATCGGCTTGCGGGTTTTCATTTAAGGCCGTCTGAAACATCAGTTCAAACGTAGAGGCGTCTGAGCCGCCATATTGGATGGCCATATCGCCGAAGGTTTGGTCAATAATGAGGACAGTTTCCGGCTTGGATGGGGAACGTAAAGGATGATCGTCTGAAAGTTCGGGCGCGTGGTTGTATTTGGACAGGTGGTGTCGCAGGATGAAATCCATCGCCTGCTGCGCCTGAGCCAAGGTTTCAGACAGCATGGCATCGGCGGCAAGAATCAGTTGTTCCAAACGCGAGGGACGCGTGGTGTCATAGTAGATGCCGATATCGTCATAGACGATAGAGTAGGGGGGATAACCAGCGACTCCCAGTCCGAGCGATCGTAAAAAGCCGTCTTCCAAAGCAATAAAGGGAAGCTGGTGTTCGGCGGCAAAAGCACGCGCTTTGTGTGTCGTCGGGCGCAAACCCCAGCCGACAACAGCCTCTGCTCCTTTTCCATCTTTGCAGATATGAAACTCAGGTAATAGGGTGGAGAGATGGGGGATTTTGCGGATGCCGCGAGAGGGAATGTAGGCGTTTTTCACAATGCGTTTTCGTCGATTATTGTTATTAATGGATTGTAGGCCGTCTGAAAAGAGGAGCATTCTTTCAGACGGCCTGAATTATTTTTAAAACGTTACCGCTTCAGACAATACTTTGCCTGCCAAGTCTTTAGGCGACAGGTTCGGCTCGCCTTGTAGCGGCCAGTCGATGCCGACTGTCGGATCATTCCAAATCAGCGAGTGTTCGGCTTTGGGGTTGTAATAGTCTGTGCATTTATAGACGAACTCGGCTTCATCGCTCAGTACATAGAAGCCGTGAGCGAAACCTTCGGGTACCCACAGTTGGCGTTTGTTTTCTGCGGACAGAATCTCGCCTACCCATTTGCCGAAAGTGGGGGAGTCTTTACGCATGTCGACAGCTATATCGAATACTTCGCCGACAACCACGCGCACGAGTTTGCCTTGTGTGTTTTCGGTTTGATAGTGCAGGCCGCGCAATACGCCTTTGCTGGATTTGGAGTGGTTTTCCTGCACGAAGGTGCGGTCGCAGACTTGGGTTTTGAACCACTCGTCGCGGAAGGTTTCCATAAAAAAGCCGCGCGCATCGCCGAAGACTTGCGGCTCAAGCAGTTTTACGTCAGGAATGGCGGTATCAATGATGTTCATCGTTTTATCTTTCATCTAAAGGCCGTCTGAAAAGTTTCAGACGGCCTCAAACATTATTTTTTCAACAGGCGCAGCAAATATTGGCCGTATTGGTTTTTCGCCATCGGGCGCGCCAGCTCTTCCAGTTTTTCATCAGAAAGCCAACCGTTGCGCCAAGCGATTTCTTCCAGACAGGCGATTTGCAGGTCTTGGATGTTTTGCACGGTTTGGACGAATGAAGCGGCTTCGTGCAGGCTCTCGTGGGTGCCGGTGTCCAGCCATGCAAAACCGCGTCCCAAAAGTTGTACCGACAATGAACCGTCTTCCAAATACATTTGGTTGAGGTCGGAAATTTCCAATTCGCCGCGGGCGGACGGTTTGATTTGTTTGGCGAACTCGACGACGCGTTGATCGTAGAAGTACAAGCCGGTTACCGCCCAATCGGATTTTGGCTGTTGCGGTTTCTCTTCGATAGACAGGGCGTTGAAGTTTTCGTCAAATTCAACCACGCCGAAACGCTCGGGGTCTTTGACCTGATAACCGAATACGGTTGCGCCGTGGGTCTTGGCGGCGGCCTGTTTCAATGTTTGCGTAAACGATTGGCCGTAGAAAATATTGTCGCCCAAAACCAAGCAAACATTGTCGTTGCCGATAAATTCTTCGCCGATGATAAATGCCTGTGCCAAACCGTCCGGACTGGGTTGCACGGCATAACTGATGGAAATGCCGAAATCTCTGCCGTCGCCAAGCAGGCGTTTGAAAGAGGCGTTGTCTTCGGGCGTGGTAATCACCAAAATATCGCGGATTCCTGCCAGCATCAATACGGACAGGGGATAGTAAATCATGGGCTTGTCGTACACGGGCAGCAGTTGTTTGGATACGCCGCGCGTGATGGGGTAGAGGCGCGTGCCGCTGCCGCCAGCAAGGATGATGCCTTTCATGGGTTTTCTCCTGAGTAGTGTGTGTTTGTGTGATTTTCAGACGGCCTAATATGGGGACAGGCCGTCTGAAAACTTATTTTCCGGTGCCTAAACGCTCTAAACGGTAGCTGCCGTTCAATACGTTTTGCCACCAGGTTTTGTTGTCCAAATACCATTGCACTGTTTTGCGGATACCGGATTCGAATGTTTCCTGAGGTTTCCAACCCAGCTCCCTGCCGATTTTGGCAGCGTCGATGGCGTAGCGCACGTCATGGCCGGGGCGGTCTTGTACGAAAGTAATCAAATCTTCATAACGCGCCACACCCGCCGGTTTTTCAGGAACAAGCTCTTCCAGCAGGGTGCAGATGGTTTTGACGACTTCAATATTGGCTTTTTCATTGTGGCCACCGATATTGTAGGTCTCGCCGACAACACCTTCGGTAACAACCTGATACAGTGCGCGCGCGTGGTCTTCGACAAACAGCCAGTCACGGATTTGCATACCGTCGCCGTAAACGGGCAGTGGTTTGCCGTCGAGCGCGTTCAGAATCATTAAAGGAATGAGTTTTTCCGGAAAATGGTAGGGGCCATAGTTGTTGGAGCAGTTGGTTACGATGGTCGGCAAACCGTAAGTACGCAACCATGCGCGGACGAGGTGGTCGCTGGACGCTTTAGAGGCAGAGTAGGGGCTGGACGGCGCGTATGGCGTAGTTTCTGTAAACAAATCGTCTGTGCCGTGCAAATCGCCATAGACTTCATCGGTAGAAATATGGTGGAAACGGAAGGCTTCGCGTTTTTCAGACGGCATTTGTTGCCAGTAGGCGCGGGCCGCTTCAAGCAGATTGAATGTGCCGACGATATTGGTTTGGATAAATTCGCCTGCCGAATCGATAGAGCGGTCGACATGGCTTTCCGCAGCCAAGTGCATCACGGCATCTGGCTGGTGTTGTGCGAATACGCGGTCGAGTTCTGCACGGTCGCAAATATCTACTTGCTCAAAAGCATAGCGAGGATTATTGGCTACCTCAGTCAAAGATTCCAAATTGCCGGCATAAGTCAGCTTATCGACATTGACGACAGAGTCTTGGGTGTTTTGGATAATATGACGGACAGCGGCAGAACCGATAAAGCCCGCGCCACCGGTAACAAGGATTTTTTTCATAAATTTCAGAGGATAGCCAAAAAATATGAACGGATTATAGCAGACAGAATGTGTGTTTTTCAGATAAAGAGGCCGTCTGAAAACATCTCTTTCAGACGGCCTGTATCAGGTCAACTTAATTGTAGAAACTAGTAGCGTTGTTTACAGTATTTCCAAGAGAATACTGAAACATGAACATGCACAAAAACACCCGTCTCACCCCGCACCACCACCAAGCTATTTGGCTGGCCTACACGCAGGAAAAGGAAAGCGTCACCTCCCTGGCACGCCGCTACCAAGTCAGCCGCGTCACCATTTACCGCGCCCTTAAAGCCGCAAGAGGCAGACTGCTCAAACCCCAAACCAGTACCAACAACCGTTTCAAACAGGCAAAGTACGGAATGAAACGCCTGGCCAAGGTAGAACGCGGCATTCAGGAAAAACTCAAAAGGCAGGCCAAACGCTACAATAAATCCTACCCCGGAGAGCTGGTACATCTCGATACCAAACGGCTGCCGCTGCTCAAAGGGCAGAAAGCCACCGATAAGCGGGATTACCTGTTTGTCGCCATCGACGATTTCTCAAGGGAGCTATACGCCGCCATTTTGCCGGACAAAACCGCAGACAGTGCCGCCAAGTTTCTGACCGAACACCTGATTGATCCCTGTCCATACCTGATTGAGTGCGTTTACTCCGATAACGGTACGGAATATAAAGGCTCGGCCAACCATGCTTTCGGTGTAGCCTGTTATGAGAACGGGATTGGTCAAAAGTTTACCCGGGTTGCCCGTCCGCAGACCAACGGTAAGGCGGAACGGGTTATCCGCACCCTGATGGAGATGTGGCATGAGAAACAGTCGTTTGACAGTCCGGAACACCGGCGAAAGGAGTTGTGCCGCTTTGTTAATTTCTATAACACTGTGAAGCCGCACCGCAGTTTGAACGGCGATACGCCGTTTGAGGTCTTGCAGGCTTATTTTTCTCAACCTGTGGTGTAAACAACGCGGTTATTTTCTATACCTTAGCCACATCGCTCAACATCAGCGTGCAGCGCAGAAACTACCGCGGCCCCGACATCTTCAATATCCAGCGCCGCGACACCGAATACTTCACCCGCCTGGCGCTGTCGCACAGCCGCCTCTCCTGGAAAGGCTTCACCCCGCGCCTGAACTGGACCTGGTCGCACATCCGCAGCAACCATTTCTATTACCGCTATAACAACCACCGCGTGTTTTTGGATATATTCAAGCAGTTCTGATAAAAAAAGCAGCCTGCACTTTGTTGGTTACAGTAAAATCAACAGGGTTGCAGGTTGGAAATATTAAGCAGAAGCGGAAGATTTTGCCGAATTGAAAGCGTTGAAACGGTAATATAGGCTACCTGAAAATATAAACACAACATGAAAGGTTTATGATGGATAAAGGAATAAATAAGGATTTATTAGAAAAAACAGTTAATCTTCTTGAGATGAGAAAAGAAAGAGAATTGAGAGGCAATATTGAATATTATAAGATTCATTACACTCAGATTATATTGGATGAAATGTCCCAATCAGATGATTGTTGGCTATCAATCTGCCCATTCAATTATTATTACATAGGCGAATCTTTTGAGAAAAGATTAAACTTTTTAGAAAATAATTGGGATTCAGAAGTATTAGATGATATATTCCTAATGTCAATTAGATTCTTACGAGAAGCTGAATTGACAGTGAGGCGTCAGTACAAAGAAAAGATTTGGAACGATAGTACGCATGAAAGGATTTGGGGTTGGTTTAAATCATTAACAAATGATGACATTCCCTCCAACAACAGATCTCAATTAAATTACATACAAAGCGACTATTCGCTTATGCTGCTCAACGATTATTTAGGAAATAAATCATTTCAAGCATTCTTAAACTATGAAGAAAATATAAAAAAAATTGAACAACATTCTATTGTTTTAAAAGAAACATCAGATAACATACAGAAAAGTGCTGACGAGAAACTGGGAAAAGTCGAACAGTTAAGTAATACATTGAAAGATCTAAAGCAGGGCTTTAATTTTATTGCCTTATCTGATGGATTCAGCAGAATGCTTAATGAAAAGAAATCAAGTAAAATATCGATTTTATTGCTTTTATTTCTTATTGCAATAATTATTTCAGCAATCCCGGCATATAAATTTCTTTCTGATGGAGGTGCTAATTTAACTTGGCAGCAAATCGCAATAAGTGCAGGTTTGGAATTGGTCTTAATCTATTTCTTTCGCGTTGTCTTATTTCATTACCGTACTGTGCAAACCCAAATCATGCAGCTAGATTTGCGGTTGTCGCTTTGCCAATTTATCCAAAGCTATGCCGAATATGCCAAAGAAATCAAAACCAATGATAAAGATGCGCTAGATAAATTTGAAAATCTTATTTTTAGCAGCATCTTATCCAGCGATGAAAAAATCCCCAGCACATTTGACGGTTTGGAACAATTAAATAGTCTAATCAAACAGTTCAAACAATAATTTTCATATAACCTGCGCCCAAAAAGCAGCCTGCACCCATCCAAAGGACCCCCATGAATATCACCCAAATCCTCTCCCAAGAACTCTCCGCCACCGCCGCGCAAATCACTGCCGCCGTCGAGCTTTTGGACGACGGCGCGACCGTGCCGTTTATCGCCCGCTACCGCAAAGAAGCCACGGGTGGGCTGGACGATACGCAGTTGCGCCAGCTTGCCGAGCGGCTGCAATACCTGCGCGAGTTGGAAGAGCGCAAAGCCGTTGTTTTAAAAAGCATTGAAGAGCAAGGCAAACTTTCAGACGACCTCAAAGCGCAAATCGAAGCCGCCGACAATAAAACCGCGCTGGAAGACCTGTATTTGCCCTACAAACCCAAGCGCCGCACCAAAGCGCAAATCGCGCGCGAATACGGTTTGCAGCCGCTGGTGGACGTGTTGCTTGCCGAGCAGCTGCAGGACGTGGAAGCCGCCGCTCAAGGCTACCTGAACGAAAACGTCCCCGACACCAAAGCCGCATTGGACGGCGCGCGCGCGATTCTGATGGAGCAGTTTGCCGAAGATGCGGAACTCATCGGCACGTTGCGCGACAAGCTGTGGAACGAAGCCGAAATCCATGCGCAAGTCGTTGAAGGCAAAGAAACCGAAGGCGAAAAATTCAGCGATTATTTCGACCACCGCGAACCTGTCCGCGCCATGCCCAGCCACCGCGCGCTGGCGGTTTTGCGCGGCCGCAACGAAGGCGTGTTGAACATTGCGCTCAAATACCAGCCCGATGACACGCCGATTACGCAGCAAAGCGAATACGAGCAACTCATCGCCCGCCGTTTCAAGGTTTCAGACGACCATAAATGGCTGCGCGACACCGTGCGTCTGACTTGGCGCGCGAAAATCTTTTTGTCGTTGGAACTTGAAGCCCTAAATCGTTTGAAAGAAGCCGCCGACACCGACGCGATTACCGTGTTCGCCCGCAATCTCAAAGACTTGTTGCTCGCCGCGCCCGCCGGACGGCTGACCACGCTGGGTCTCGACCCCGGCTACCGCAACGGCGTGAAATGCGCCGTGGTGGACGACACGGGCAAGCTGCTGGATACCGTCATCGTCTATTTACATCAAGAAAACAATATGTTGGCAATACTGTCGCGCCTGATTAAGCAGCACGGCGTGAAGCTCATCGCCATCGGCAACGGCACCGCCAGCCGCGAAACCGACAAAATCGCGGGCGAACTGGTGCGCGGAATGCCGGAAATGGGGCTGCACAAAATCGTCGTGTCCGAAGCCGGCGCGTCGATTTATTCCGCATCCGAACTGGCGGCGCGCGAGTTTCCCGACTTAGATGTTTCCCTGCGCGGCGCAGTGTCCATCGCCCGCAGGCTGCAAGACCCGCTTGCCGAACTGGTCAAAATCGACCCCAAATCCATCGGCGTGGGGCAGTATCAGCACGACGTGAACCAAAGCCAGCTCGCCAAATCGCTGGACGCGGTGGTCGAAGACTGCGTGAACGCCGTCGGCGTGGACGTGAATACCGCCTCCGCCCCGCTCTTGGCGCGGATTTCCGGTTTGAATCAAACCCTTGCCCAAAACATCGTCGCCTACCGCGATGAAAACGGCGCGTTCGACAGCCGCAAAAAATTGCTGAAAGTGCCGCGTTTGGGCGAAAAAACCTTCGAGCAGGCGGCGGGCTTTTTGCGGATTAACGGCGGCAAAGAGCCGCTGGACGCGAGTGCCGTCCACCCCGAGGCCTATCCCGTCGTCGCCAAAATGCTGGCTCAACAAGGCATTACCGCCGCCGAACTCATAGGCAACCGCGAGCGCGTGAAGCAAATCAAAGCGTCCGACTTCACCGACGAACGCTTCGGCCTGCCGACCATTCTGGACATCCTGTCCGAGCTGGAAAAACCCGGCCGCGACCCGCGCGGCGAGTTTCAGACGGCTTCATTCGCCGAAGGCATCCACGAAATCAGCGACTTGCAAGTCGGCATGATACTCGAAGGCGTGGTTTCCAACGTCGCCAACTTCGGCGCGTTCGTGGACATCGGCGTCCATCAGGACGGTTTGGTGCACATCTCCGCCCTGTCCAATAAGTTCGTCCAAGACCCGCGCGAAGTGGTGAAAGCCGGAGATGTGGTGAAAGTGAAAGTGCTGGAAGTCGATGCTGCGCGTAAACGCATCGCGCTGACCATGTGTTTGGATGATGAACCAGGCAGTGCCGCCAAAAGCAACAGGCCGTCTGAAACCCGATATCAAGAACGCCGCGACCGAAAACCCCAACGTAACGAGCGAGCCCCAACCAATTCGGCGATGGCGGATGCGTTTGCGAAGTTGAAGCGTTAAGGTAGAAAACCAATTGAAGGCCGTCTGAAAAGTGATGTTCAGACGGCCTTTATCGTATGGGGCGAATGAGATAATTGGTGGAATGGATATAGTGCTGCGCCCGTTGCATTTTGTAGTAGCTATCTGCAAATAAGCGTATAGTTCCAAACATCACAAACCCATCATCACAACCCAAGGAGTTCAAACCATGAAACCTGTTTTGTTTGCCGCGCTGATTTCCTGTTTCTCCGTTGCTGCGTATGCGGCCTGTACCGACAGCCAGCAGCAGTGCGTGATTTATAAAAACGGCAATGTCGCGACAGAAGGCGGCTGTACGGTCAGTAAGTGCCAAAGTGCCGATGCGCAAGTGTTGAAATGGAAGTTGAAAAACGGCAAAGGCGTGACCGTTGAAATCGGAAAAAACGGTAAGGTTTTGGTGAACAAAAAACCGGGTGCGAAAGCGAACAACAGCAATGCGTCAGGCATGGGTTTGACATGCTATGCCGCTGATGCGGACAAACGCGAACAGTTCTGCTCGACCAATTATTGATTGGATTGTTGCTTTGATTAAAGGCCGTCTGAAAAGTATTTCAGACGGTCTTGATGTTTATCCTTCCGATATTTTTTCATTGAGAAAGTCGATAAAGCTGCGTACTTTCGCGCTGAGAAATGCCCGGTCGACATAGGTGGCGTTCAGTTGGTCTGCCCAGATGGTGTAATCGGGCAGGAGTTGGATCAATGTGCCGTCCTTCAATTCCTGCTGAACTGCCCAAAGGGGCTGATAGCCTATGCCTGCCCCTGATTTAATCAGCTCGCGGATCATCAGCGTATTGTCGCTGCGGATAACAGGGGAGAGGTGGAGAATGGCTTTTTCTCCGGTTTGGCGGTGGGTAATTTCCCAGTTTTGTTGACTGGTATAGGAAGGCAGGATAGCTTGGTGCTGCATGACGGCTTCGGGCGTATCGGGTGTGCCATGTCGGGCCAGATAGTCGGGAGCGGCAAGCAGGACGAACTCGATTTTGGCCAGCGGTTTGACGATCAGCGAAGGGGAGGGAGTTTTGGAAACGCGCAAGGCGAGGTCGAAACCTTCAGCGATGAGGTCGATATGGCGGTTGTCGAGGACGAGGTCGAGCGTGACGTTGGGGTAACGCTGGCGGTATTCTGTCAACCATGCGCTCATATTGCCGCCTGCAAACCACAGGGGCATGGTAACGCGCAACATACCTTGCGGCGTGTCTGCGCCGCCTGCCGCTTTTTGGGCGGCGGTGTCCAAGGTATCCAGCGCGTAGCTGCATTGGCGGTAGTATTCCTCGCCTGCTTCGGTCAGGTGGAGGTTGCGGCTGTTGCGGTGTAAGAGCTTGGCTTGAATGGTGTTTTCCAGATGGCTGACGTGTTTGCTGGCCATGGCGGTGGAGATGTTGAGCTGATCGGCAGCACGGGTAAAACTGCCGCTTTGTACAACTTGGCGGAAAACTTTTAGGCTGAATAGGGTATCCATGATTTCTTATTAGGAAACGTTGTATCAATAATTCGAGTATATATCTCTTACTGGGAATTATCTATACTGCACTTATTGAAATTGTTCCCTACCTCTTCTGGTAGCCATTAAAATAAGGATTATTAAGATGTCAGCCCTCAAATCATTCCAACCTGTTGTATTGTCCGTCTTGCGTATTGTTACGGCGTATCTGTTTTTGCTGCATGGCACGGCCAAGTTTTTCAGTTTTCCGATGTCTATGGGCGGCGCGCCTGAGGGCTTGATGCTGGTGGCTGGTATTTTGGAAATTGTCGGCGGTATCTTATTGATATTGGGTCTGTTCACCCGTCCGGCCGCGTTTGTTTTGTCCGGTCAGATGGCAGCCGCCTACTTTATGGCGCACGCGTCTTCTGGTAATGTTTTGTTTCCATTGGTCAACCAGGGTGAATCTGCCGTTTTGTTCTGCTTCGTGTTTTTGTACCTGGCAGTAGCCGGCGGTGGAGCGTGGGCTTTGGATAACGTTTTTGGTAAAGATAAAGATTAATTTAAGGAAAAGATCATGACTTATTCTGTTTTGCAACAAGCTGCTGAAACCCGTCGTTCTATCTATGCATTGAACAACACCCTGCCTCTGTCCAATGAGGAAGTAACCAAAATCATCGAACACGCCGTTTTGCATACGCCGTCTTCTTTTAATTCGCAATCTGCCCGAGTGGTCGTATTGTTTGGCGAAGAACATACCAAAGTGTGGTATTTTGTCGAAGAAGCTTTGCGTGCGGTTGTCCCTGCCGAGCAGTTTGAAGCCACTGCGCAAAAACTGAACTTGTTTAAAGCAGGCGCGGCGACGGTTTTGTTCTTTGAAGATCAAGATGTTGTCAAAGGCTTGCAAGAGCAGTTCCCATCTTATGCGGCCAACTTCCCGATCTGGGCGGATCAGGCAAATGCCATGGTTCAATATGCTGTTTGGACAACATTGGCGGCTGCCGGTATCGGTGCCAATCTGCAACACTACAATCCGTTGCCTAATGCGGCCATTGCCAAAGAATGGAACCTGCCGGAAAGCTGGTTGTTGCGTGCGCAAATGGTGATTGGCGGTATCGCGGCTTCAGCCGGTGAAAAAGCCTTCCAACCAATCGAAGACCGTCTGAAAGTATTTGGCGCATAAATGAAATGATGTTTTCAAAAAGGTCTCAGTTTTTGTAATTGTAATGCTTTTATTACAAATGATATATATAATTAGAAGTATATATGCGAATTGCGTTCTTATGGGCTATTTCTAGGGTAAAGAGTAAAGATTGAAGCCTGACCGGTGGCAGTTTGCGTATAAGATCTAAAACAGGGAAGGACTCATGTCCATTCTATTA